>PKZR01000131.1 GCA_003133815.1 Limisphaerales bacterium
GAACGAATTGCGCGTGCTGGAAATGCAGGTTGATCTCGCGGCAAAATATAACCAGTTGATTTTGGTTCACACACCGCATCTGGAAGACAAGCTCAAAGGCACGCGACTGATTCTCGATGTGCTGAAGAGCGACAAACGCATCCAGCCGGAACGCGTCATCATTGACCATGTCGAGGAGCACACGGTTGAAATGGTTTTGGACGCCGGAATGTGGGCGGGCATGACGCTTTATCCCGAAACCAAATGCACGTCGGCGCGAGCGGTTGACATTTTGGAAACTTACGGCAGCGAACGCATTTGGATGAACAGTGCGTGCGATTGGGGCGTGAGTGATCCGCTAGCCGTGCCGAAGACGGCGTTGGAAATGAAAAAACGCGGGCACTTGGAAGCCGCAATTGAAAAGGTGATTTTCCTGAATCCGAAAAACTTTCTGGAGCAATCGCCTAATTTCAAAACTGGCTAAGTTTTTAGAATCTTTTTGGCAGAATTGCGGACAGCCTCGGCCAACTCGCGCGGCTTCAAAACCTTCGCGTCGCCGCCCCAGCTCAAAACCCAGCGCTCGATTTCAAGCAGGCTCGACAGCTTCAATTTCAATTCCACTCCCCCGCCCTTCAATTCGCGCAATTGCTGCGACGGATGCCATTTCTTTTCGCGGACGTAATCGGCGGCTCGTGGATTGAAACGGATGACGACTTCATGCGCGCCTTCACCGGAATGAACGCCGAAGCTGTCGCGCAACCGCTTTTCCAGCGAGAATTTTTCCGGGCGCTTGAAAACTTCCCCCGTCGGCTTCACGGATTTGATCCGCGCGGGCGCGAAGGTGCGGATGTCCTTTCGCGCGTGGTCGTAGGCGAACAAATACCATTCGCCGTTGATGTTCGCCAAATGATACGGGTCAACGAGGCGCGGCTCGGATTTCGTCTGGCCGGGCTTGCGATAGGCCAGTTCAATCTGCTGCCGGCGCGCGGCGGCCTTGGCGAGCGCGTCGAAAATTTCCAGATCCAAAATCTGCTCGGCGCGTGTGCGGAAGGAAATCGTCTGCTCGATGTCGGCGAGGTTGAGCGAAATCGTGTCGGGCAGCGCCTGCTCCATTTTCTTGATGGCGCTCAAAAGCGGTTTCTCGAAGCTCGTGCCGCGATATTGTTGCAGCGCCTTTTCCGCGACCACGAGCGCGAAAAGTTCGCCCTCGGTGATCTGCATGGTCGGGAACGCGCTGACTTCTCCGGTGTAAAAATAGCCGTTTTTGCCGACGTTGAATTCAATCGGCAGGCCAAGCCGGTCGCGCATGAACTCGATGTCGCGATGGACGGATTTGGTGCTGACCTCCAGTTCACGGGCGAGCGTGACTGCGTTTGGAAATTTTCCGGTTGAAAGCGTCTGATGGATGCGCAACATCCGTTCAAGCGGCGGACGGGAATGCAAGTCGTTCTTTGTCGTATCGTTGAATCGTTGCATTGGAATCCGATTAACGATTCACAATTCAACCAATCACGAACCTTTTTCCAGCTTCGCGAGCAGCTCGTCGTTGGTCTTGTTTTTCTTGAGCGCGGCGGTGAGAGTTTCCATCGCCTCGATGGGATTCAAGTCCACCATCATCCGGCGCAGTTTGCGGATGGCCTCGAGATTTTTCGCGGGGAAAAGTTTTTCCTCCTTGCGCGTGCCGCTTTTCGGGATGTCAATCGCCGGAAACAAACGGCGGTCGGAAAGCTTGCGGTCAAGGATCAGCTCCATGTTGCCCGTGCCCTTGAATTCCTGGAAAATCAATTCGTCCATGCGCGAACCGGTATCCACCAGCGCCGTCGCCAGAATCGTGAGCGAGCCGCCCTCTTCAATCTTGCGCGCCGAGGCGAACATCTTGCGGGGGATTTCCAGCGCGCGCGCATCCACGCCGCCGGTCATCGTGCGGCCGCTGCCACCGTGAACGCTGTTGTAGGCGCGGGCCACGCGGGTGATGGAATCAAGCAGCACGAAAACGTCCTTGCCGGATTCAACCATGCGGCGGCAGCGCTCAATCATGAAGCGCGACAGGCGGACGTGCGTCTCCAGATCCATGTCGTTGGACGACGCGACGACCTCGGCCTTGACCGAGCGTTGAAAATCCGTAACTTCCTCGGGCCGTTCGTCAATCAACAGCACCATTACGAAAACTTCGGGATGATTCGCGGTGATGGCGTTGGCGATCTGCTTGAGGATGGTCGTCTTGCCCGTGCGCGGCGGCGCGACAATCAATCCGCGCGTGCCACGGCCAATCGGGGTGACGAGATCAATGACTCGTGTCTCGATCAGATCCGGCGACGTTTCCAGATTGAATTTCTCAATCGGGTCAATTGTCGTGAGATTTTCAAAGCGGACGGCCTTGGTGTAAGCCTCGAACGGCATGTCGTTGACCGTGTCAACCGTCTTGAGCTGCGGGCTTGTGCCGCGGTGCGGCGGCTGCGTGGTGCCCGCGACATGACTGCCCTCGCGCAAAAAATTGCGCCGGATGGTGTCGGGCGTGACGAAGATGTCGGTCGGCTTGGGATGAAAATGGTTCTGTGCGGTGCGGAGAAACCCGAATCCCTTTTCGGAGATTTCGAGGTAGCCCGAACCGGCGTCCGACGGCTTGTCGCCGTTGTTTTTTGTGTCGCTCATAAATGTTGTGTGTCCAAAGGTTAAAAAATCCGCCCGAAAACCGGTGTTGAACTTTGAATTTTTTGGAAATTGCCGCAGCGGAAATATGATTTAGAAAACCCTTCCAACCGCAGACATCAAACCTTCGACGGGCTATTAACTACGAATAAAGCCAAGCTAATGCAACAACTATTTTTGGCAGGCTGATAAAGCAACCTTCCATAGACAAATATTTGCCGTTAAGAAATCCGGTTTTATCGGCGCAATCTGCGAAAATTTTCAGCCTCCGACTTCCGCGCGGGCTTCGGCGGCGAGTGCTGTGCTCAGGTATCGTTCGCCCGTCGAACAGGCCACGGTGACGATGAGTTTGCCCTTGTTTTCAGGGCGTTTCGCAACTTCAATCGCGGCAATGACATTTGCTCCGGTGGAAATGCCGACCAAAATTCCCTCTTCCTTCGCCAGGCGCCGCGCCATCGCAAACGCGTCATCGTTGGAAACCTGCACGCACTCGACGATCTGCGGATTGCCTGCGCTGTCCTTCAAATGCAAATTTTGCGGCACAAATCCCGCGCCCGTGCCTTGAATCTTGTGCGGACCGGGCTTGACCGGCTGCCCCGCAAGCGTCTGCGAAATGACCGGTGAATCCTTCGGCTCGACGGCGATGGCCTGGAACGAAGATTTTTTCGGTTTAATATATTCCACGCAGCCGGTGATCGTGCCGCCGGTTCCGACCGCCGCGACCAAAATGTCAATCTTGCCGTCCGTGTCATCCCAAAGTTCAACCGCCGTGGTTTTCGAGTGGATTGCCGGATTTGCCGGATTGTTGAACTGCTGCGGAATCCACGAGTTCGGCGTGTCCTTCGCCAAAGCCTCGGCGCGCGCAATCGCGCCTTTCATGCCTTCAGCACCGGGGGTCAAAACAAGCTTCGCACCGAGCATCGCCAACAGCGTGCGTCGTTCGAGGGACATCGTTTCGGGCATCGTCAGAATCAACTTGTAGCCTTTGGCCGCCGCAACAAATGCGAGCGCAATGCCGGTGTTGCCGGAAGTCGGCTCGATGATGACGGTGTCTTTCTTCAAGACTCCGCGCTTTTCGGCGTCCTCGATCATCGCCATGCCGATGCGGTCTTTGACGCTGCCGAGCGGGTTGAAAAATTCGCATTTGAGCGCGATGGTGGCCGGCAATCCGGCGGTGACCTTGTTCAATTTGACCAGCGGAGTGCGACCGACGGTTTCGATGATGTTGTTGTAAATGTGTCCCATAAACTTTGTTGGTTAAATTTTGTCAGTAAAAGTTGCGCTCAAAGCGTTGAACGGGCAAGTATTTTTTATTGGAATCCACGTCGTCATTCTCATCATAGAATATTTGGATTTCAATTGATGAGCATAAGGATGACGATGAGGAGGAACTGAAAAAATAAGTCCCCGCCTGACCTTTCGGTCAAACGGGGACAAATTGGGGATGGGAGTTCGCCAATCTCTCTTTCCCAAGCCAACATTAGGCGCGCACCCTCGCGGGGGCTGCTGGCTTCCCGACGCCATTCTCCACGGCAAGCGGAGTTTCCGGCCTCGTAGCAGGGCCGTCCAGCGCCTTGCGGTCGCTGAATTTCGAGTGAGGCTTTTCAGCTCGCTTCAACTGGTGGTTGCGCCACCGGCCTGCGAACCAGGTTGAGACACGCCTATGATTTTCTTTCGCGTCTCCACCATTAGCTCCGGGTCTGCCGCCGCTTTTGACGGCGCGTTCGCCCGACGCCACGGGTCTCGCCTCTTCTCTCTAAGATTGCTTTTTCTCACAGTCCAGCGGTGTCGTTTTTAACATCGCCGGCCTTCGGAAGCTTTCACGCAGCCTGCCAAAGCCATCGTGACCTTCCCGATGCGACACTCTTTTTGTCCGCCTTTCGGCGTTTTTCTTTTGGCGAACTCAACTTTTTATTTTTGAATCCCGCCAGAGTCACCCGCACCGTGCTGATACGCAGTAGCAACCGTTTGCCTGTCCCGGCAACTGCGATTCGCCCAGGCTCGAAACCTGCCCGGACTACTTGACCCGGCTCGGAACGGTTTCTTATCGTCCCTAGCCGCCGGTCCCTCATTCGCTTTTGACACGTGCGAACGTGCCAGAGGAACCTGTGAATTCTGCCTCCGCCGCCAACCTTTCGGTCGGTTTATGAGGAGCCGTGTCAACCAGCCTGACCCGGCTTTTCCCCGGTCACCCGGGATTATCCTGGAAACGTTCAGCTTCAATCTTTCGACCGCCTCTGCCCGCTTCGTTCATTCAATGAACTGTGAACATCATAACAAATCTTTTGCTTCCTTCAATGAATTGATATGCACAGGTTGTTCACCGAAATCGCGCCGTGAACAACCTGTGAAAAACTCAAATCAGCACGTCAAATCAAAGCGATTCCCATTTTTTCGACGTGAATTATTCACCGCTTTTCCGTGTCAAAAACGGATGCGGTGAACAAGTTCCATTTGTTAAGTTCTGGAAAAATTCGTTAGAAAGAAAATTTTGAAGACGCTATTTGGAGAAAACTACACAATGTCATTAACCAAGTGTATGTCTGGTTTAAATCGTTAAACCGGGTCAAGATGCTCCGGTTCAACACTTCAACGAATCTCGCGTTGAAATCCCTGCTGCCGCAACGCCTCAAACAACACCAACGCCACGCAGTTCGACAAATTTAACGAACGTGATTCCTCATTGAACATCGGAATCCGCAGCCAGCTTTCGCGATGCTGCTCCAGTAGTTGTTTCGGCAGACCCGCCGTCTCACGACCGAACACCAGATAATCATCCGCCGAAAATTTCACATCGCTGTAATTCTTCGCGCCGTCGGATTCGATGAACCACAGCCGCGCATTTGCCGGTAGCTTTTCCGCGAACGCCGTCCAGTTCTTCCAACGATGCCACTCCACATGCTGCCAGTAATCCATTCCTGCGCGCTTGAGCTGCGCATCGTCCAGCTTGAAGCCGAACGGCTCGATGAGATGCAGAACGGACTTTGTGGCCGCGCACAACCGCGCCACGTTGCCCGTGTTCGGCGGAATCTCCGGTTCGACTAAAACAATGTTCATATCAGTCAGTGGTCAGTAGTTCTTGGACAGTAGAACAGCGCAGTGATTGATGCTACTGACTACGAACTACTGACTTTTAATAAAACACCTTCCACAATACCAACCCATGCGCCGGCGCGGTCATTCCCGCCACGCGACGGTCGCGGCTCGCCAGAATCTCCGCCACGCGCTCCAGCGGAATCCTCCCCTGCCCCACCTGCACCAGCGTTCCCACGATTCCCCGGCACATCTTGTAAAGAAACCCGTCGCCTTCGATGATGAACGTGAATTGCGCGCCGGACTTCTTGATGTCGCAGCGCGTCAACGTGCGGACGTTTGACGCCATCTCGTAACTGCGCGTGCCGGCGAAACACCGGAAGTCTTTCTTGCCGATGAACAGCTTTGCCGCCGCGCGCATTTTGGCCAGATCCAGCTTGATCGGGAAATGCCACGCGCGATTTTGCAGCAAGGGATTCATCGCCGGATGATTCCACACGAAGTAACGGTATTGTTTGCCCGTCGCGTTGAAGCGCGCATGAAACTTCTCCGGCACGCGCACCGCCGAAATGACGCGGATATCGTCCGGCAAAAAAGCATTCAGCGCGAGCGCCAACCGGGCGGCGGGCATCTTGAATTCCGCGCGCGGAATCTCCACATGCGCCACCATGCCCAGCGCGTGCACACCGGTATCCGTGCGGCTGGAGCTGTGGATGCGCTTGACGCTCGGAAACATTTTACCGAACGCCGCCTCGATCTTCTCCTGCACGCCCGTGCCGATCTTTTGCACCTGCCACCCTTGGTAAGCTGTGCCGTCGTAAGCGATGACGAGTTTGAATTTCAAATTCATAAACCACCAAGGCACCAAGGCACGAAGAAAGGAACTTTTCGCCACAGAGACACAGAGTCGCATAGGGGAAAACGATTTTTAATCTCTGTGCCTCTGTGACTCTGTGGCTTCATAACTTTGTGCCTTGGTGTTTAAATTCCGTCCAGATAGCTCTGCAACAAGATTGCCGCCGCCATCTTGTCCACCTTCTCCTTGCGCTTGTCGCGGCGGACATTGCCCTGGATCAGAATCCGGTTGGCCATCTTGGACGTGAGCCGCTCGTCCCACATCTTGATGGGCACGGTGATGGCGCTCTTCAACACCGCCACAAACGCCTCCACCTTTTGCGCCGCCGGACCGTAACTGCCGTCCATGTTGCGCGGCTGGCCGATGAGGATGAGTTCCACCTCCTTCTCCACGAGGATTTTCTTGAGCCGGTCCAGAAACGGCGCGAACGGCTCCGCGAGGATGTATTCCAGCGGCTGCGCGATGGTCTTGGTCTCGTCGCTGACGGCGACGCCGATGCGCTTGGTTCCGTGATCGAGGGCGAGGATTCGCATGGCGGGCAGTTTTGCAGCTAATGCGGGGAAATTCAACGCAAAGGCGCAATGGATCGAAGTCTCGAGGAATAATTTTTGCCTGGCGACCAAGTGTAAAGGTGGTTTCCGTAGCGACCAACAGTTATCATCTAGATCAATTTGTGTGGCGTTATCACATTACAATGGCTTGGGAGCTTCAAGCTCGCGGTGGCCGTTGAAATTTCTTTTCGCCCTTTCGCTTCTTTCGTGTTTAACTTTTTGCCGCGATGATTCAATACCTCGATTTGCTCCGGCAAGTGCTTGATAACGGAAAGTTCAAGGCCGACCGCACCGGCAC
>PKZR01000355.1 GCA_003133815.1 Limisphaerales bacterium
ATTTTCAGTCCTCTGCTCTACCGACTGAGCTACCCAGCCAACTTATTGCAAACATTGAGTTTTATTAGGTTTTTGACACTCGTATTACTCTGCGTATCCCTTCATTGTATCCCATAATGTCTTGAATGAGATAACATCTGACAATACAGACACCGTAACTCCGGGCGCTCAATGCGTTCCCAAAATAAAATGTGGCGACAACAGTTCAAAGCCTGCTGCAATACGCTGTTGCGGAAACATATTACGCACGGTGCAAGGTAAAAGGCAAGCCGGTTCGTGTCGCGCTTGATACAGTCGTTTTTCACACTCCACCAAGCGAGGAATAATTTTCGGGGCAGCCTGTCTGCAATTGCTGGCCGTCCTCATGGACTAAAAACGGCGGGCAAAGCATTTTTTTGCTCAAGTCCGGAGGCATTTCGCCGAATGATAATTGAGACCGCAGGTTTGTGATCAGAAACGGTCTTCTGGCCAAAGTGCCATGAGAACCTGTGAAGCGACTGATAACATATTTATTTGGCATCTGTCCTAAAATCACAGCCGAATTTAACTTTGAACGGACGAAAGGCCGGATGGGCGGGCAATGGCACCTCCGGCTTTCGTGCGGATGGAATTTTTACGTCCAGATTTTTATGCCCGCATCCTCACGCTGGGTCATCGCCGCGCCCAAGAAGAACCTTGTGGTTGGGGTGGCTGACATGGTTGCCAGCAACGATGCCGGCGCCGAGTTGGTCACCTATTCGCTCGGCTCGTGCCTGGGTGTGACGGTTTACGACCCGGTCAAAAAAGTCGGCGGGATGCTGCATCTTATGTTGCCTGATTCGCGCATAGATCCCAGGAAGGGTGTGACGTCGCCGTTCATGTTTGTGGACACCGGCGTGCCGCAGCTATTCAAGACGGTCTTCAATCTCGGCGGCGAACGGTTTCGTGTCATCATAAAGGTGGCCGGCGGGGCGCAATTTCTTGACGAGCAGCGCACATTCAACATCGGTGCGCGGAACATTCTCGCGTTTGACGAGATGATTTCGCGCAACGGCCTGGCAGTTCACGCCCGGGACACGGGCGGTTACAATTCCCGCACGCTTCGCTTTGACCTGGCGACCGGCAACGTCTCCATCCACAGCCCCGGATTGTCTGCCTACCTCTTATGACACCGAACGAAGTCATCGCCAAAGTCCAGAACCTGCCAGCTGTTTCGCACGCCGCAATCAAGCTCGTCAGCCTGCTGGATCAGGCTGTGGTCAGTAATGACGATGTCGTGACCGTGCTCAAACATGACAACGTGCTGACGGCCAAATTGCTGCGCGCATGCAATTCCCCCCTGTATGGGTTTGAGGAAAAAATCTCCTCGGTGGAACAGGCGGTTTTGATTCTGGGCCACCAGCAAATTTTGCAGATGGTTTTGTCCCTCGCGTTTGGCGGTGCCATGAGCGCGACGCTGCCGGGCTATGCCATCGAAGCCAAAGATCTGTGGTCTCATTCCCTCACCACGGCCGTGGCCGCCGAGCATCTGGCAAAGGCCGAAATTCCATTTGAGGTGGATTCCTCCGTGGCATTTACAGCGGGTCTGTTGCACGACATCGGCAAGCTCGCGCTCAACGATGTTTTGAGCGCTGATTTTCAAATCTCCATCCGTGCGCTCATCAGGGAATCCGGAATTTCGCGATCTGAAGCCGAAGTACGGGTGGTCGGAACCGACCACAGCAAGGTGGGAGCCTGTCTGTTGGAAAAATGGCGGCTGCCTTCTCCCATCGTTGAAGCCGTCCTCAACCATCATCATCCGCTCTTTGACCCGGAACCGCAATTGTCGGTGATGATTCATGTTGCCGATCAGCTTGCTCATCACGTCGGCTCCTCCATCGGCTGGGAAAGTTTCGGCGAGCGGGTGGATGAGCGCGCCAACAAGGCGCTGTCCATCACCCCGGTGGAATTCGAGTCATTGCTGATTAATATCCGCGAATCGTCCGAGCGGGTCAAAAATTTCATGAACCTGGCATGAACTTGAAAAAAACAGTCAATGTCCTGGTGGTGGACGATTCATCGGTGGTGCGTCGCGCCATCAGCGACGCCCTGCGCCGCGACCCGGAGATCGAGGTTGTCGGCACCGCATCCGATCCCTACGAGGCGCGGGACAAGATTCTGGAACTGAACCCGGATGTGTTGACGCTGGACATCGAGATGCCGCGCATGGATGGACTGACGTTCATGCGGGTTTTGCAAAAACACCGGCCCATGCCGGTTGTCGTCGTCAGTTCCCTGACGCAGGCAGGTTCAAGCATCGCACTGGACGCGCTCGAAGCCGGTGCCGTGGATGTGATAGCAAAACCCAACTCCGCGTGGGGCATCGGCGATCTCGGAGCGCAACTCTGCCATCGCGTGAAAGGCGCGGCTGCCGCGTCGTTGAAGGGAAATTTTACAATGGGTGCCGCGCATCAGCCGGCCAGCCTCGCGGGTTCGACACGTTTTGATCCGCGGCAGATCATTTTGTTCGGCGCCTCAACGGGAGGCACCGAGGCGTTGAAATTTGTGCTCAACCGCCTTCCGGACGGACTGCCGGGCATCTGCATCGTCCAGCACATCCCGCCCGTGTTTTCCAAAGCCTTTGCCGAACGGCTGAACGAAACATGCTCATTTGAAGTGCGCGAGGCGTCATCAGGTGATGAAATCCGACCGGGACTCGCGCTGGTGGCACCCGGCGATTATCACATGATGCTTCTCTGGAACAATGGCAAATACCGCGTTGTCCTCAATCAAGGTCCGCCGCTCCATTACACCCGCCCCGCCGTGGACATGCTTTTTAATTCGGCGGCGGTCTGCGCCGGAAGCCATGCGGTCGCCGCGTTGCTGACAGGCATGGGTTCGGATGGCGCAAGTGGAATGAAAAAACTCAGGACGGCCGGAGCGAAGACTCTGGCGCAAAACGAAAAAACCTGTGTCGTGTATGGGATGCCTCACGCAGCGGTGGAATTGGATGCGGTGGATAGCATCCTGCCGCTGGATGAAATTCCCGACGCGCTCGTTCGCTCGGTTTTGACCCGAAACAATCACAATTCCCCCGAAGCACGCAATCAAAAACATCTCAACTGCAATTAAAATCAAACTATGAATGTGCAAACCCCCTCGTTGGACATCCGCCATTACCTGACCGGACATTTGGTGGAGGTATTTGAAACAATGCTTTCGATGAAAGTAACGCCGTTAACAGCCGGGCAACCGCCGGTCTTTATCGAGCGCGTGACCGGCTCGGTCGGCTTTGGCGGCGACACGGTAACAGGGGCAGTTTACCTTCATTTGTCCGCAACGTTTGCAAACCGCATCACCACCGCCATGCTGGGATTGCCGCCTGATGAAGCCATCGGCGAAACCGAGGTCAATGACGTTATCGGCGAATGCACCAACATGCTTGCAGGCGGATTGAAATCCACATTATGCGACCGTGGATACGATTGCGCGGTCAGCACTCCCGCCATCATCTGCGGAACTTCGTTCGTCATCGAATCGCCGCAAGACGTCCAGCATGAGCTGTTGGTTTTTGATTACGACGGTTTTCGCTTCGCCGTTGAAGTTCACATCAAATTCAATCAAACCAATTAATCCAGAATAATTATGCCAATTAAAATTCTAAGTGTTGACGACAGCCGGACCATCCGCCTCATCGTGGGGAGGTCGCTNNATCCTGCTTGATGTCACCATGCCGGTGATGGATGGCGTGACAATGCTCACCAAGCTGAAGGAAGACCCGGCATTGAAGTCAATTCCCGTCATCATGCTCACCGCCGAATCAGGCCGCGACAATGTCATTCACATCGCACGTCTCGGCGTACGCGACTATCTTGTTAAACCATTCAAGGAGGAGCAGTTGATTGACAAGGTTGGCCGCATCGTTCAACTAAAGAAAAAGGAAGTTTCAGCACCGGTCGCCGCACCGGTGCCGGCGGTCTAATTTTTATCTATGCAAGAAGGCGTCAATTACCAGGAATTGTCCCGACGCTACGGGTTTGCGCCCAAGCCCGAAAGCGCATCCCGCCTCACCCAGCTTGTGTCCCGGCAGGATTCCGATTTGGACGAAATCGCCAAGGTCATCAACAAGGATCCCGTGCTGCGCAAACGGCTCCTGCGCGTTGCCAATCCCGATGCTGAAAACGAAATCGAATATGCCGTCGAAACCGTTGAAGACGCGCTCATGCGCAACGGCATGGGATGCGTGCTCGTGCTCGCCATGGGCACACCACTCGCCCTCGCCCTCACCAAGACGTTCCAGACCATGCTTTCGCTGAAACTTGAAATGATCGATCCCGGCGAAGCCGAATGTCTACAGGGCGACCATCTGCTCGGCACCATACATTTTTCAGGCAAGGTCGAGGGGGAGGTTTATTTACGGATGAACATCGCCTCGGCCAGAGCCATCGCTGCGGGCATTCTTGGCATGAGCCCCGAAGAATTGACCGACACAAATGAAATCAAGGACGCAGCCGGCGAATTGCTCAACATCATGACCGGTAATTTTAAATCCAATCTCTGCGACGCCGGCCTGGACTGTCGTTTGCAACCCCCTGAAGTGAAACTCTCCAACAACTTCCATACGCCAAGCGTTGCAGGTGGCGGAGTGGAACGGATGGCATTGCGCACCGGGAAAATCCACCTTTTTGTGGATGTGACCGCCAATCCGTGGAACGACTAGGGCCGCAAAGTTTTCCGCCATCAAATAATATCAAGGCTTTTTGTCCGAGACGTTGATTCGAAGTTCTGCACTGTTGCAGCGGATTTCCGGCACATACATTGCACTCCCCAGCACCGGAAGGGCGTGGAACTGGCCGGGAGTTTCCGCGCGGAAGTCGTAGCGAATTTGCCAGACTCCTTGCGGCAAATGATCCATGAACAATGCCACCTGCCGATCACGCAATTCGTGATAAACCCAGCGCTCGTTACCGGTATAGCCAGTCAAGTCCTTGGCTGATGGCGCAGCCGGTATGGAAAGCTTGCCGCCAATGGGGAGACGTCGGGGTTTTATGCCGGGATTTGCCTGTTCTATTTCGGCCACAGACACACCATGGTTTCTGGCAATCACCGACAGACTTTCGCCGGGTTTGACTTCATGAACGCTTGTCGCGCCGAATTTTCGTTGCACAGTGCCTGCCATCAGTTCTCTCGCGTAAAGGTCTTCGCCGCTGCGGACTTCCACCGCTTCGAAACCGGCAGGCTTCATGTCTT
>PKZR01000447.1 GCA_003133815.1 Limisphaerales bacterium
CGTCGCGAGTCGGCGGTGGCTCAGCTTTTTTCGTTAGGCGGCTACACGTTTATGAAAAATACACTCCTTATTTTACTGTCGGCTTCTCTTCTTTTTGGCTGTTCAAAGAAGCAGGCCAATTCGACATCCCAGACGAATGATCGCATCGAAGCTGGAAAAGATGTAGTGTTTGGTGGTTCCGTTGTGCATATTACAAAGCGTGACGGTAATTCGATTGAGGGCGTCAGAATCGTAACCAAATATGCTGGTGGTATAGAAAAGACATTGACTGCCGATACTGGGAAAGTTCAGCAAGGTTCAAATACATTAAGAATTACTCTCGACAAGGCGGAGTGTGAGACCAAAAGCGAGAGCGGGACCACGACGAACACTATACAAAATATGGCGATAGTATTTGTTTTATCTCCATGACGCCGCCTAACAAGTCGCGAGGCTGTGTGAAAACTCCCGGAAGCGAAAAAATATCGCTTGTGTTTGACTTATGACGCATTTTGATGAAATTGGCAGGCGGATTGGATGGTCTGNNCTCGCCGGAGCACGGGCTTGGCGGGGTCTATCACCGCCGTGGGCAGCGGTTGGCGTGGCGGAAGGTTCCGTACCACTGCGGGCTTGTCAGGGTTCGCGGTCAGCGCTACGGTTGGGGGTGTCGTAAAGGGGTCAGTCCCGGTTGAAATCGGCGTTGTGCGGCAATGTCGNNTTGTGCACCTCACCCCCAGCCCCTCTCCTCATTTGATTTGTTTTCTCCCTGGCCGAAGCTGGCATCCGAAAACAAACGGAAGATAGCGGAGGCCATCATCGAAAAGATCGTAATCGGCGACGGCGAAATTGACCTAACCTTCTCGTGTCTGCCTACTTCTGAAGAACTGTGTAAAAGCCAACAGCAGATGGCTCCGGCGAGAGGCTGTGTGAAAAGTCAGACATCGTTGAAACTTTTACGCCTGCGGTGAGTCTTTATCAAGCATGAATCATCGCACTGGTTTGGATCGTTCCCAAACACTGCTGTTTCCCGAACGGCTGGAAGATTACATCGGGCCTGAAAACCCCGTCCGCTTCCTCGACGCGTTCGTCGGCGCCCTCGATTTGCACGCGTTGGGTTTCGCCAGGGCCCGTTGTGCCGACACCGGGCGTCCGCCTTACGGCCCGGCGGGGCTGCTCAAACTTTACCTCTACGGTTATCTGCATCGCGTCCGCTCATCCCGCTTTGCCTGCAGCGATTTGTTAGGCCTAGTTCTCACTGATAGTCATTGTCTTGACGGCTTCGGCAATAAACTGAGCTCTTGCGTTGCCATCTACCCGCTTCCCATGATCTCGGCACCACTGCCGCAACACTTGGACATCGACCGGAACTTTCACTGCTCGGACGCCCGACTGACTTTTCAATTGCTGAAGTGTCTTCTCAATCCCAGCGCACCACCGTTCATAGGTCGGATCTAGCGCCTCCGGGTCATCTGCCGCAAGCCTCAGCATGGCCCACTGATCTGCCGAATACCAGCCAACTCCGATAATCATAGTTTTTGGCATATGCGATTAGGCCTAACGAAAAAAGCTGAGCNNGATAGCGGAACTGACCGCGCCATCGGCGGTTAGATGCCATGATGGGTTGAACGCGGCATTTTTCAGTGCCACGCTGCGAACGTAGTTCAAACAATTAATCATCACATCTATGAAAGAATACATTCTTAAACCCATCATGACACGCCCAACCGTAACGCTGACGCCGACCGCTGACAAGCCTGTAGTGGTCAAGATCATTCCGCCGCGCCATCCGCAGTCTGGCCAATCGCGGTCACGCCCAAGTTTCCGAGTATTGTCATGCCCAACTGCCGCACCGTTGGTGGGGTCCGCGCAACTGGCAGAAACTCGCCCCGCTCGATCCGTGGGTGCTGGGCGTAAAAGGGTCAGACCTCGTTTGAAATCCGCGTTGTGCGGCAATATCGGGGCGTTCCCGTTGACCCCTTTGAAAATTTCCTGTTTCCCGCATTTACATTTTCCGCCGTTTGCGTTTTGCTTGGCCACCATGAGCAAATGCAAGTTTCTTTCCGCGTCGGTTCTTTTTCCGCTGTTCTTTGCCTGCGTCGCCCCGGCCCAGCCGCTGCCCAAAATCGCGCTCAGCCAGGTTTACACGCAGCTGCAGATCGACCGCCCGGTCTGGATGAGCGAGGCGCCGGACGGTTCGGGCCGCCTCTTCTTTGTCCAGCAATCCGGGATCGTTTACATCGTGAAAAAAGGTTCCGACGGCGGCGATGCGAAGGAGTTTTTCAACATTGAGAACCGGCATCCGTATTTCTGGAACGAGGACGGCCTGTTGAGCATCGCGTTCCATCCCGGTTTCAAGACCAACGGCCTGTTCTACGTCTATTACAACCAGGAGAACAACGCCGAACAGCGCGCGAAATTCCAGGGTTTCCCCTACCGCAGCGTCATCAGCGAGTTCAAGGTGTCCGGCACCAACGCCGATGTGGCCGACATGGCCAGCGAACGCATTTTGTTCGAGGTGGGCCAGCCGTTTCCGAACCACAAAGGCGGCGAACTCGTCTTCGGCCCCGACGATTATCTTTATCTCGCGCTTGGAGACGGAGGCAGCGCCGGCGACCCGCTCAACAACGGCCAGAACCTTTCCACCCTGCTGGCCAAGATGCTGCGCATTGATGTGAATTCAAGGACAACCCTCGGCAACGACTACCGTTCGTTCCAATTGAACTACGGCATCCCGTCCGATAATCCGTTTGCCAGGGGCGTCGGCAGCGTGCGTGAGGAAATTTTCGCCTACGGCCTGCGCAATGCGTGGCGTTACAGCTTTGACCGCAAGACCGGCGACCTGTGGGCTGGCGATGTGGGACAGGATTTGTGGGAGGAGGTGGACATCGTCACCAACGGCGGCAATTACGGCTGGAGCATCCGCGAGGGCGCGCATTATTTCAAGGACGGCCCTCCCGGCGCAAAATACGCCGAACCCGTCATGGAATACGCGCACAGGACGTCCGACCAGCCGGACGGGATGTTTCCCGACCACGCCACCGGCAACTGCATCATCGGCGGCTACGTTTATCGCGGCAAAAAATATCCCGCGCTGGACGGCATCTACATCTACGCGGATTACAGTCCCGGCGTCATCTACGGCCTGCGCTATGACCGCGAAGCGCACAAGGTCACCGCCGAAGGCACGATGCTACGGCAGCCCAAAAGCATCATCAGTTTCGGCGAAGACCTGGATGGTGAACTTTACGCCTTCACGCAGGACGGATTCATTTATTCAATCACCGCCCCGTAAATCGTAAATGGAATGTTGGACAAACCCATGGCCTGCGCCATTGCCAACTCCGATCTGCAAAAGTCCGAATTGGGTTGTAGTGGCGGTCTGTGACCGCCGAGTTTCCTTGGATATAAACTCGTCCACGGCGCTCACAGAGCGCCGCTACAGGACTTTTGCAGAGATTTTTATTTCTGTGACCCGCCCAGATATTCCTCATCCGTGACCTTCTCCATCCACTCGACCACCTTGCCGTCGAGCTGTTCCTGGATGGCGATGTGCGTCATGGCCGTGGTCGGCGCTGCGCCGTGCCAATGTTTCTCACCGGGCAGAAACCAGACGATATCGCCGGGATGAATCTCCTCAATCGGGCTGCCTTCGCGTTGCACACGTCCGCTTCCGGCGGTCACGATGAGCGTCTGTCCTAGCGGATGCGTGTGCCACGCCGTCCGTGCTCCCGGCTCGAACGTGACGATGGCGCCGGCAATCTGCGCGGGTTCGGTTCCTTTGAACGGCGAGTCAATGCGCACCGTGCCGGTGAACCAATCCGCCGGGCCTTTGGCGGAAGGCTGCGAGCCGTTTCGTTTGATTTCCATATTTAATTCATTTTACTTGATCGCCTTTTACCACCAGGACACCAAGGCGCAAAGCTAAATCCAAACCTTGGTATCTTCGTGTCTTCCGCCTTCATCCGATTTCTTCGAGACGAGGCACAAAAACTCGCAATGAGTTGGCCGCCCATCGCCCGGTCTTTGCAGACTCCCACCAATTTTTAAGTTGGAAACCGCCCGGCATATTCCAGAATTGAACCGTGACTGGAATTGAAACCAACCGGCGGACTTGGATGGCCTGTCTGTTGCTTGCGGCGGCCTGTTGCCTGGTGTGCAACGGCTGCATGACGCCCGGCAGCATCGCCCGTCGCGCGCTGGAGGCGCCCAACCGGCAAAATAACATGGATCAGGAATATAAGTCGTTTGCGTTTGCGACGACCAATTTTCCGGCTCAACGGATAACGGTCGGGCCGCCGCAGGCCACGCTGGAATTGATGGTGATCGAGCCAGGAGATTACGGGGCGAAAATATTTTCCAAAATCACCCCGCGCCGGACGCTGTCCAAAGGAGACACGAAAACCAACCTGTTCACCTTTGGCTTCAGTTTTGCGAAATTTCCCATCAGGCCGAAGCTGCAAACAAACGACATTCGCGGCACCATTTTCCTGCTGCATGGCTACAGCCTGAGCAAGGAGTTCATGCTGCCGTGGGGCCTGACGCTGGCGCGGGCGGGCTACCGGGTGGTGCTGGTGGACTTGCGCGGGCACGGTCATTCCACCGGCGACCGCATTTATTTTGGCGGGGTGGAGCGGACGGACCTGTTGCAATGTCTGGATGAATTGCAGCAGCGGCGGGTTTGCGCCGGGCCGGTCGGGGTGCTGGGCATTTCTTACGGGGCGGTGCTGGCCCTGCAATGGGCGGCCGTGGATCCGCGCGTGGAGACTGTGACGGCCATTTCTCCCTATATGAATCCCGGCACGGCGGTGGCGGATTTTCTCAAGACCTATGTACCGGTCCTGTCCGCGCGCACGGATCAGAAGGCCGCAGGCATCGTCGCGCAGCGGCTGTCCGCCGAAGGACCGGACTTGAACACGATTGCCGCCGTCCACCGATTGAAACAAACGGTGCTGTTTGTGCGGGGCGGACACGACGAGTTATGTAGCGCGGAGGATTTGAACCGGCTGAAGGCTGCGGCTCCGGCGGGTTCGGAGGTGACGGAAGTTCCATTGGCCAACCATCTCGTGGCCGGCATGTGCATCAGCCAGCTGAGCGGCCCGGTGATTGAATGGTTCGGACGGCAATTGACACGCTGAAATCAGGTCAACACCGCAAATGTCTTTGGAAAAAATCCGCTCCTGTTCCAGAATTGAACCGTGACTGGAATTGAAACCAACCGGCGGACCTGGCTGGCCTGCCTGCTGCTGGCCTGCGTCACGTTCGCGGTCTATTGGCCCGCGCGCCATTACGGTTTTGTTGATTACGACGACGACGATTACGTTTCCAACAATGTGGTCGTTCGCGCCGGGCTGACCTGGGCGGGTTTCGTGTGGGCGTTTTCGGATCAGCACGCCTGCAACTGGCATCCGCTGACGTGGTTTTCGCACATGGCCGACTGCCAGATGTTCGGGCTGAATCCGGGCGCGATGCATCTGGAAAATGTCCTGCTCCACTGCGCCAATGCTGTGCTGCTGCTGCTGCTGCTGAATTCCATCACCGCCGCATCCTGGCGGAGTGCATTTGTGGCGGCGCTCTTTGCGCTGCATCCGCTGCGCGTGGAATCCGTCGCATGGATCGCGGAACGCAAGGATGTGTTGAGCGGATTTTTCTTCATGCTCACGCTGCTTTGCTACGCAAAAGCGGTGACAAGTGACAAGTGGCGAGTGACAAGCAAAGACACAAACTCACCACTCATCACTCATCACTCATCACTTTTCCGGTTCGCGCTGCTGTTTTTCGTTTTCGGGCTTTTATCCAAGCCGATGCTCGTGACCGTTCCAGTCGTTCTGCTCCTGCTGGATTTCTGGCCGCTAAAACGATTCACACTCCACGATTCACGATCCGCGATTGTCCGGTTGGTTCGGGAGAAAATCCCGTTCTTCCTGCTCTCCGTCATCGTCGGCGTCATCACGCTCTTTGCTCAGCGCGCGGGCGGCTCGTGGGTTCCGGTCAACACGCCAATTTATTCGCGCATTGGAAACGTCGTCATTGGCTATTGGAACTACATCGAAAAACTGTTCTGGCCGCAGAACCTGTCATTTCTCTATCTGCGCTCGGATAAAATTTCCGTCTCCGAATTTTTCCTTGCCGCGTTTGTTCTGGCCGCCATTTCCGCAGTCGCCGCCTTGCAATTTCGCCGCCGCCCTTGGTTTGCCACCGGCTGTCTGTGGTTTTTGGTGATGCTTCTGCCTGTGAGCGGGCTTCTTCAACTTGGCCGCCTGTCCATCGCTGACCGCTACACTTATCTGCCTGCAATCGGATTTTACATCGTCGTCGTCTGGGGTGTTGCGGATATGCTCGCAGTTTTATTTTCCCGGAAGATTTGCCACTGGCTGGCGGCAGCCGGAGCGGCGGCGATTTTGCTGGCGTGTGCAATCATGACCCGCCAGCAACTCGCATATTGGCAAAATCCTCAAACGCTGATGGAACACGCGCTGAAGGTTGATCCCAACAACTACGTCGCACAGATTGACCTTCGCATATACCTGTTTGATAAGGCGCATCCCGGCGTCAGGGAACATCACGCAGGTTCAAGTCCGGAGAAATAAACCGGCGCGACGCATGGAATTATGTCTTTGACGAATTTTGTTGGTGGTAGGGATGCCGCGCTGCGGCGTCCCCGTCCGGCAGGACGGAACGAATGTTATAAAGCGTCCGCTTTTTCCGTCGCCTGACGCTTTGCTCGGCGACGGGGACAGCGCAGCGCGCTATCCCTACCTTATTTGAACCGCACGACATACCACGGTTGCAGGCCTTCGGAGATTTTTACCGTGGCGTTGGTGGTGGCGACAAGCTCTGCGCCGGATTTCTGCAGCCACGCGTCGAGTGTTGCGTCCTGTTCCTTGAGATTCTCACCGCCAACGACGACGTATTGAACCTGCTGGCGGATTTGTTCCGGCGGATCGGTGAGGAGAAAGTGCTCCACGCGCCGGCCGCCGAACGGACGCCACAACGAAATGTCCGTGTCGTCGGTTGTGCCGATGAATCCGACGGTCTGGATTTCCGGCGGCAGCAAATTTCGGACGCAGGCGAGGGGATCGGAACGTTCGGAATAAACGGTATAAACTTTCAACGCACGGGCAATTTGCCGCTGGCCGGGATGCTGCGCGCTTAATCTGGATAGAATGGTTTTGGCCGGCCACAGCGGCCGGTCCGGCGACAAAATCAAAACGACAAACGCCAGAACCAAAACTCCGCCCGCCAGCAAATGCCACCAGCAGCGGCGGATGATTTGCGACTGGCCTGCGCCGATGAGCAGCAGCGGTGCGAGCAGGAAATAATACGGCGCGACGAGGCGTTGTGGCGTGACCATGCCTGTTTTCATGCCGTAGGCGAGTAGCGCGATCCAAGGTGCAACCAGCACGAGCCGGGAAAAAGCAGGTGGCAGGTGACGAGTGACAGGTGACATGACAGACAACTTTTCGGGGCTTGCCACTTGCCACTTGCCACCTGTCACTCGTCCGGCGATGAATGAAACCAGCAGCAGCACGCTCACGCCAAACCCGATGCCGGTCCAGTCTTCCGTGGGCAGCTCGCCGATTGCCTGAAAGCCCTGCTCAAAATTCGCGCTCATCGGCGCGACGATGAAGTGCGGCAGGATCGCCAGCGCGTTCAGATTCCACCATCCGGCGAACGGGCTGAGCGGCGGCAGAAAATTATTGAACATCAGCAGCAGCGCATTGCCACAGACGCCGACCACGGGGTTTTTCATGTCCATGCCCTTGTGTTCGATGGACAGGCCCGACCAGTCGCCGAGGTAATGGATGTTCAAAATCGCCGTCGGCAGAAATGAAACCAGCGCCGCGAGCAAAATGATGGGAAGCGTCACGGCGATTTTGCGGCGCAGCAACGGCAGCATGGGAAAAATCAGAATCGCCCACGGCAGCAGCAGCGGCAGGTTGCTCGCCTTGGCACCAACCAGCAGCGCGGCGGCGAGGATTGAATGCCACAAATCTGCCGTCCTCCGCGAACTCCATGCGCGCGCGGCAAAGTCAACCGCCGCCAGCGCATAGACCGCCGGGAACGTGTCGTTGGCGATGCTGCCGGCCTGCAGCAGAAAATCGTAGCCCGTCGGCAGCAGCCACATCCATTGCCACGCAACGCGCGCGCGGACGCCCAGCCGCGTGAAGATGCTGAAGACCAGCCCGGGCAGCAGCAGGAACGGGATGAAGTTGAGCAGGAACAGCGCGCGGTCGGATTTCAAGAACAGCATCAGCGGCGCGGTGAGCCACTCGAAACCGCAGGCGCGGTCGTTCATCCGAAAATTGGGTGTGTGGATCCAGAGCCAGTGCCCGTACGCCAGCCATTGCAGCACGCGCGCCTCGCGATAGTTCAGCCCGGTGTAATTGCTCGGCGGATAAATCGCGCCGCCAAGAAAAATCAAGACCGCCAGCGCCGCGAAGCACAACGGCAGCGGACGGCGGAAGCGGCGCAGGAATTTTTTAAGGCAAAATGATTTTGCGGCGGGAAACAGATCCAGTTGCTTGCGCCCGGCAATTAGAAAAATGACGAAGGCGATGAAGCAAATGCCGTAACCGGTGCGGTTCAACTGCCCGAAGGCGGAGAGCGTCCAGCCCGCCGCGCTTGCGAACACGGAAATCCAAATCCAGAGCCTGACAAGCGGGACGAATGACATGGTTCGTTATTAAATTTTTAGTTTCGTCCGAAATGCGGTGATGTTTTCAACATGCGTTTGAATTTCGCACGACGTTCCCGGGTTTCGCCTGCGGAATAAAGTTGTTTGACCAAATCCAGAAATCCATTTTGCAGCTTTGCAACAGTCATGTTTTTTGGATGAAAGTTTATGTCGAACAACGTGCAAAGTTCCCATGCGCGGTCGCGGATAATGCGGCCTTCGGTTTTGAGACGTGCATAAAGTGGCGTGCCGGGAAACGCGGTCATGAATGTCACCTGCACCTCGTAAAGTTTTGTGTCGCGCACGAAATTGAGCACGCTGTCAAATACTTCGTACGTGTCGCCGTCCAAACCAAGGATGAAACAGCCGTTCACCGTCACGCCGTAAGATTGGATTTTGGCTATGGCTTCCTTGTAAAAATCCTGCTGGCGCAGTTTCCAGTTCGATTTTAACTCAACGCCGTCGAGACTTGTGCGGCCTGGGCTTTCGAGGCCAATTAGGACTTGCTGGCAACCCGAGTCGCGCATCAGGCTGAGTAATTCTTCATCCTCGGCCACGCGCACGTCGGCCTCGGTGAACCAGCGGACTTTTTCCTTTGCCAGTTCGCGGAGGAGTTTTTTGTAATGCTCACGGTGAGCAAAGCTGTTGTCGTCAGCGAACTCTATGAACGGACGCGGCCAGATTTTTTTGATAGCGCGGATTTCGGCGATAACCTTTTCCACCGGCTTCACCTTGTAATGAGGCGTCAGCAGAATGGAACTTGCGCAGAACTCGCATTTGTGCGGGCAGCCGCGGCTGGTTTGGATGGTGAGGCGGTTATATTTTTCCGGGTCGAGCAAATCAAAACGGGGCATCGGCGCGTCGGCCAGGTCAAATTCGCGATTGGCAACGTAAGTCGGTTTCAACGATCCACGCTCAAAATCATTCAAAACTTCCGGCCAGAGCAATTCACCTTCGCCGATAACGACGCTGTTGCAATGTTCCTTGGCCTGTTCACGCAATGAAGAAACAGTGATGCCACCCATGACGACATGGATGTTTTTCGATCGGTAGAAATCGGCGACATCACACGCCTCGTAAAATTGCGCGGTGAAAGTGCTGATGGCGACGAGGTCGAAATCCGTTGGCATCTCCGGCAGCGCTTTCAAATCGGCGATTTCGTGGTATTCGATTTGGAATTTGTCCGGCGTCAGGCCGGCGAGTGTGAGCAGGCCGAGGCTTGGCAGCGACGCGATGATTTTATTGCGGTCCACGAAGCCAGGCAGCGTGAGACCAAGCTTGGTGAGTTCTGCGTTGTGCGCACGCACACCGCTCAAGGCGATGAAACCGATGCGTTTTTTTTTGTTCATAATTTTATCACCTCCAGTAAAATCAGAATTCCACCGGCAATCAGGCTCACCACCGGCACGGCAAAAATCATGTGTGCCTTTGGGAAATGCGCCATGACGACGCAACAAACCGGCATCGCAATCGCGCCGAGGACGAAAGCCGGGGATGCGAAATGAATCAACGGGCCAGCCAATGAAAAGTTTTTGACGGTCAGGCAAAACAGCAAATTCACCGTGCCGAGGCCGAAGAACGAAATGTGGCCGAGCCGATACATCCGTCGTTTGAAGCTTCCATAGCCGCCGAGCCAGCCTTCACCGTGGAAGAACATTCCAAGCACCATGCCGGTGATGAAGCCAAGAAGAATCCAGAGCCAGCCAACAAAGAGATTCGGATCAGATTTCATTTGATTGTTTGAAGTTCGTTGCTACAAACTTATGTCATGAGTCCCGTCAAAGAAAAGTATTATCGGAGCCTGTTCACTCTTTCGGCAGTTTACGACGTTTTGCTAGGCGTCACGTTCATGTTTTTTGCTGAACGCGCGTTTGCCGCACTGGGCATCAGCGACAAGCTGCCGGCGATTCGCGGTTATCTGACGCTGCTCGGCGCATTTGTGCTGGTCATCGGTATTGCCTATTTTTTGATTGCGCGCGGCGACCTGAAGCGGAATGTGGATTTGATCCTCGTCGGCGTGCTTTACAAACTCGCCTATGCAGGAACGGCGTTTTATTACTGGTATCAAGGCCATTTGCCGCATGTCGCTTTCGGAGCGCTGTTCGGCGTGGCCGACGCGGTCTTTTTCGTTTTGATGGCCGAGTGCTATATGCTCCTGAAACGGGAAATCAAAGGTTGAAGCTGTTTTAGCGCCGGTCTGTCAAATCTGGAAATCCAGCGCCGTCTGTTTGTCCGACTTGCTCAGCACGCGCATGTCCAGGCCGTCGTAAATCACCAGCGACTTCGGCGCCACGCTGTCCATGATGAACACGTTGCCGCCGATCGTGCTGCCCGCGCCGATCACCGTGTCGCCGCCCAGGATCGTCGCGCCGGGATAAATCGTCACCTTGTCCTCGATGGTCGGATGCCGCTTCTTGCCGCGCAACGCCTGGCCACCCGCCGTGGACTTCGCGCCCAGCGTCACCCCGTGATACATCTTCACATGGTTGCCGATGACCGCCGTCTCGCCGACGACCGTGCCGGTGCAATGATCCACAAAAAAATGCGAGCCGATCTTCGCGCCCGGATGGATCTCCATGCCCGAACGCCAGTGCGCCCACTCCGTCATGATGCGCGGGATGAGCGCGACNNTTGCCGAGAAATTCCACCGTCAGCTTGTGCGCCTCCTTGGTGATGTCCTTCTTCGGCAAATTTTCCGGCGGATGATATTCCAGGCTCTTGCGGATTTCGTCCTCCAGTTTGCCGAGGACCGAATCCAGCAGCGCCGCCGTCTCCGTTTTGACCTCCGACGAATGGATCAGCTTCTCGTCGAAATAGCCGGGGAACAGCAGCCGCAGCAAATCGGCGGTGATGGCCGTGATGGCGCGCTTGGACGGCAGGTTTTTGCCGTCCAGATGATTGATGCCGCCGACGCGCGCATACGACGCGACCAGTTCGTTGGTGAGTTGGGTGACCGTTTCCACGAGGCAAGGATTTACCACAAAGAAACAAAGAAACCAAGGTTTTGTCCTTCTGAAACAGTCTTTGTTCCTTCGTTCCTTTGTTGTTTCAAGAACTGCTTC
>PKZR01000102.1 GCA_003133815.1 Limisphaerales bacterium
CGCTTGCGCAGATCGAGCGCCTTGCCGACGTAGATAACCGTGCCGAAGCGGTCCTTGTGCAGATACACGCCGGGTTTGTGCGGCACGGCGTTCAACTTTTTGCGGATGGCTTCGGAGACAGGCACGCGGTGAATTTCAACGCAAAGGCATGAAGGCGCAAAGAAATTTTATTCGGGCTTCTTCTTCATGTGCCGGTGGACGAAGAAATAATACAGCCCGCCCAACACCAACGCGGTGCCGCCGACGGAGAATATGACCTTGTGCATTTCGCCCTTGGTGATGTCCGCGCCGATTTTCACGCCAAGCCAGCACAGCACCGAACACCAGATCGCCGAGCCGAGCAAGGTAAAGATGGAGTATTTCAGAAAGCTGAATTTGGCGATGCCGGCGGGAATGCCGACAAGCTGCCGCGCGCCCGGCAGCAGCCGCGCCACGAACACGCCCGCCGCGCCGTAATGCGCCGACCAGTTTTCCGCCTTCTGGATTTTTTCCGGCGTGATCAAAACGTAGCTTCCGTAGCGTAAGAGCAGCGGACGGCCCGCGAGCCGTGCGAGCCAGTAAACAATCGTCGCACCGAGCCACGAGCCGAGAGCGCCCGCGATGATGATGCCGGGAATGCCGATGCTGATTTTCCCGGAGTGTGACCAGCTTGCCGCGAGCGGGATGATGCTTTCGCTCGGCAGCGGCAGCACGGAACTTTCGCACGTCATCAGCAGGCCAACGACCCAGTAGCCGCCCGATTCGAGCGCGTGCTGATACCAGTCGAGGAGTGGCTGGAATAATTGTTTTAACATCGCGCCGTGTTATACCGGAAAATCCCGCGCGGGCAAGGATTGTAGTGTCGGCGCTGTGCGCCGATTTCGAGCCACAGGCTCGACCCTGCAACAAGAATTGCCGTTGGCGCTTGAAATTTTATCCGCCCGGCGCATCATGGCGCACGTCCGATGAGCGAACCGCATAAACGCCCGTTGTTGTCACGTGCCGCCTATTTCAAAATACTGGCGCGAAACTTTGCGCTGGGGTCCGGCATTGTTGCCTTCGCATTGGGCCTCGGCATTCTGGGCTATCATCATTTCGACAAACTGTCGTGGCTGGATGCGTTTGAAAATGCCGCGATGATTTTGTCGGGCATGGGGCCGATGACGCAATCGGAGCCGGACGCCGGGAAGATTTTTTCGGGCTGCTACGCGTTGTTCAGCGGGCTGGCATTCATCACGAGCATGGGGGTCGTGTTTGCTCCGGTGCTGCACCGCTTCCTGCACAAGTTCCATCTGGAAAACTGATCCAGCTGCGGCTCAATTCTTTTTAGAAGAACAATTTTCTCGTTAAGAAATTTTGCAGTGCAGAACTCTCCAGAACATTCCCCCAATCGCCAGCCACGCACAGGAATGACTGATTTTGAACCCAGAACGTCAAAAATGGGCGTCAACGGTGTAAAATGTTGCGGAGGAATGCCTTGATTGCCGTTCGCCAGCCTAAAAACAGTGGTTTAATGCCCAAAAACCCCGGGGGAAGGCGAAAACGGCCGGGAGAAATGGCCAAGAAGCCCGGGGGAAATGGATATTTGTCCGGGGGAAAGCGTCCGGTGCGCAGGGGAAGCCGCCCTATGGCCGGGGGAACCGGATAATTATGCGGGGGAACGCCCCAAATCAGCGGGGGACAAGGTGCGGTGGCGGAGGACAACTGGAAATTATCGCGTCCAGCCGCCGGAATGAAGCGGCATTCGCACGGGACATTCCGCTTTTACTTGAGAAAATAATTCCGCTGCTTTTCGCTGGCGGGCATTTCGAGCTTTTCCATCACGGCCAGCATGTCTTCCCAGACACGGCGCTTCTCGCTCATCGCCTGGTTGCGCAGCAAATACGCTGGATGATACGTCGGCATGAGCGGCGTGCCGCGATACGTCTGCCAGTTGCCGCGCAGCTTCGTGATACCAACGGTCTTGCCGAGCAACCCTTCCACGGCCGTGGCGCCGAGCGCAACAATCACCTTGGGCCGGATCAAATCAATCTGCTCGTGCAGATAGGGAAGGCACGTTTTCATTTCTTCAGCCGTCGGCTTGCGGTTTCCGGAAAGCTGGCCCGGCGTGTCCGGTCGGCATTTCAGGATGTTGGCGATGTAAACGTCCGCACGGGAAAGTCCGGTGGCCGAAATAATTTTGGTCAGCAATTGCCCCGCCGCGCCGACGAACGGTTCGCCCTGGGCATCTTCATCCGCACCCGGCGCCTCGCCAACGAACATGAGCTGCGCGTCAATATTGCCGACGCCGAACACGACGTTCTTGCGGGACGACGCGAGGTGCGGGCATTTGACGCAGGACAGGGCGCGTTCGCGCAAAGCCGTGAACGCGGCGGCTTTTTCCGGCAAGGAACTGGTGATTTCAGATTTTGGCGTGGCGACCGGAGCAGGCATGGAAATTGTGGCTTGAGTTTTTGCAACGGGCGCAGCGAATTGGATTTGGGGCTGGAGATTTAAGATTTGAGATTTTGCAGGCGGCGACTGCGCTAGCGCGCGGAGCGTTTCTTTTGAGACGGCGATGTTTTTCACGCCGCGCGACTTCAAATCTTCGATGTGTTGAATCGTCGCGTCGAGCAGATGGTTGTAATCCGACGGCATGATTCCATCGTAACCTGTCGCGCGGCGGCTGCACGAAAAATTTTCGCTTTTGCGTCCGCACTGGACACTGCCGTCACTATCAGTTCCGCGAGGAAGTTGGGGCGTTTTATCCGTGACAAAACCGCAGAATTGGGCTACTATTCGACAAACCCATGCTTGCAAAAATTGGCAGCTATTTTGCGTCCCGTTGTTACTTGACGCACACGACAACAAACCCCGGCGGTCTTTTTCTGACTGGCGGCCTCCTGTTGATGATGGTGGCGCTGAATGGCCACGCGGCCAACGTCCTCAAGCTGAACACCTCCACGATGAACGGCGGCGCCACCGATTGGAGCGCAGCTCCGGCGACGACCGATGTGGGCGAGTTTGCCAACACGCCAAGCTCCGCCACGCTGGCGGCCATGACTTTGGGCGGAAGCCTGACGCTGGGTGGCCTTCAATTCGACAGCAATCTCGCCGGCCCGATGACCATCGCCAGCGGCAACACACTGACGCTGGGCACAAGCGGGATCAGCTTGTCGGCGGCCAACAACGACGTGACCATCAATTGCGCCCTGACTTTGGGAACCAGTCCGCAAACGTGGACGGTGGCTTCGGGCCGCACGCTAACGATTGGTGTGTCCCCGAGCATTCCCGCAGCCTATGTCCTGACGATCACGGGCGCGGGCAACACGACGGTCAGCGGCAGTCTCAACCCCGCCAATGCCGACAATTGCGGCATTTTAATCAAGGGCGGAAATTTCACGGCTTCGAATGTGACCATCCAGCGCAGTCATAATTACGGCAGCACGGCTCCGACCGCGGCAGCTCCGCTCGCGGCGGACACCGGCGATGGTTTTGTGGTCTCGGGAAGTTCGACGGCGGCTTCAATGGCCACACTGAACATAGGCATCAATAATTCCGCCTCCAGCGCACTGGTTTCCGGCGGCAGTTTGATTGTCACCGGCAAGGTGCTGGTCGGCAGCATCAGCACTGCGAGCCGCTGGAATGTTTTTCAAGTCTCCGGCGGCAGCTTTACCGCGAACGACACGGTCAGCGGCATTGTGTTAAGCCCGAACAATGGTTCCAGCGGCGTGAGCAGCCTGACCGAATTTTATTTGTCTGGCGGCACGACCACGGCGGGGAAAATTGTTTTTGGCGCCAGCACCGACACCGTTGGTGGAAACGGTTTTCTGCTCGTCAAGGGCGGCAATTTATATGTGGGTAGTGGCGGGATTTTGCGGGCTACCACCGTCAGCGGTTATTCCAGCACAGTTTCCTTATACAACGGGCTGCTGGGCGCGACGGCCGACTGGTCCAGCTCGCTGCCGATGCAATTGAGCGGCACGACCTTCACCATTCAAGCCGCCGATGCCTCGGCGGTGGCGCACAATATTTCCTTGAGCGGGGCAATCTCCGGCACCGGCGCGCTGGTCAAAAGCGGCGGCGGCACGCTCACGCTTTCTGCTGCGGACACCTACGCCGGCAACACGACCATCAGCGCGGGAAAACTACTTCTCGCCAACGCCAGCGCGCTGCCCAAAGGAACCGCACTGACTCTTGGCGGCAGCGGCACGGCGGCCTTTCTTGATACTGCCGGTTTCAACGTGCAAATTTCCGGGCTGGCAACTGTCGGGACAGCGGCGAATCAAGTGATCACCAACAGCAGCGCCGCGAACACATCCATCATCACCTTCAGCAACAGCGCGGCCAATTCCACTTTCGGCGGCACAGTCGCGGGCGCGAACAAGCCGATTGCGCTGACCATTCTCGGCGGCAATTTGACACTGAACGGACAAAATTCCTACGGCGGAAATCTGTTCATCAGCAATGGAAAACTGGCGTTGAGCGGCGCGGGTTCGACCTTCAGCGGCGCGCAAATAGTTTTGAGTAATGCCGCCGCCGCGCTGGACATCTCCGGCATGGGAGGAATCACCTTGGGTGCAGGCCAGAGTTTGTCCGGCTACGGCACCGTCACCGGCAGCGTGGCTGCCGTAAATTGCCCTATTTCGCCCGGCGCGTTTGGCACGGCTGGCACTTTGAGCTTCCGCAACAATTTGACGCTGAACGGAAATGTAACGAACCACTTCGACCTCGGGATTGATCCGAATTCTACAGGTAACGATTTGATTACTGTCGCAGGTGTGCTGAACGTCAGCGGCACAAATGTAATTGATGTTGCTCCGCTCGGCGCGTCCCTGTCTGCCAGCACTTACAAATTGATCCAGTGCGGCTCGCTCGGCAGCGGCGGCACGAACAATTTTCTGCTAACCGGCACGCTCGGCTCAAGTTTGCAGGCGGTGATTAATGTGACTTCGACCGAAGTAGATTTGATTGTTTCCGCCGCAGGCGGCACGCAGCGCATTTGGATTGGCGACGGTTCCGCCAACAATTGGGATTACACGACGACGAACTGGCTGAACGGCACGGCACCCGACTTTTTCAACGACGGAAATTTTGTCACGTTCGACGACACCGGCTCGCAAAACCCGCCGGTGAATTTGACGACGACCCTGCAACCGGCGGCGGTTTTTGTGAACGCTGCCGGAAATTTTATTTTCAGCGGCACCGGAAAGATTTCCGGCACGGGCACATTGACCAAGACCAATTCCGGCGTGCTGACGATTTTGACGACGAACAATTATACCGGCGTCACCACCATCAACGCGGGAACCTTGCGACTGGGCAACGGCGCGGCCGCCGGTTCGATTGGCGGGAATCTGATCCAGAATTCCGGCACCTTGGTTTTGAACCAGCCAGGCAGCACGACTTTTTCCAACACGATCAGCGGCGCTGGGAATTTCGTTCAAGCCGGTTCCGGCACGACGATTTTAACTGCGAGCAATTCTTACAGCGGCAGCACAACCGTCAGCAACGGCACGCTGCAACTCAACACCGGCGCTTGGTTCGGCAGCGGCAACATAACGAACAATGGATTACTCGCGTTCAACCATTCCGGAAGTTTGACCGTCGGCGCGGCGATCGACGGAACAGGCGCGGTCACGTTGCGCGGCGGCGGCACGTTGACCGTCACCGGCATCAATTCTTACAGCGGCTGCACAACCGTCAGCAACGGAACCTTGCTTGTGAACAATTCTGCGGGCAGCGGAGTTGGCAGCGGTGCGCTGGTCGTTTCGAGCGGTGCGACGTTGAGCGGCAGCGGCAGCATCGGCGGCGCAGTCACTATCAACAGCGGTGGAATTTTCGCGCCGGGAAATCCGACTGGCACATTGACCGTCAGCAATAATTTCACCGCCGTCAGCGGCGCGGTTTTGAATTATACGCTTGGCACAATCAGCGACAAAACGGTAGTCAGCAGCAACCTGAATTTGAGCGGCACGCTGAACATCACCGGCGGCACCGGATTTACGAGCGGCACGTTTACGCTGTTCACTTACGGAGGCGCGCTGACACTCGGAAATTTAATTCTAAATCTACCTGCCAATACGTCTGGGACAATTAACACCAACACGCCTGGCCAGGTGAATTTGATCATCGGCACTTTGCAGTCGAACATCCCCGCGTTTCCCGGCGCGCTCGGCTTCGGCCAGAATGCGACTGGTGCGCGCATCGGCGGCTCGGTTTATCACGTCACGACTCTGGCCGACAGTGGCACGGGTTCGTTCCGCGACGCGGTGAGCAAGGGAAACCGGTTCATTATTTTTGATGTCGGCGGCACCATCACTCTCGCCAGCGCCGTCACTTGTTCCAGCAGTCTGACCATCGCCGGCCAAACCGCGCCCGGCGACGGCATTGCGATCATCGGCCACGAAGTCTCCTTGAGCGCGAAGACGAATGAAATTGTCCGCTACGTCCGCATCCGCCCCGGCAGCCTTTCAAGTTCCGGTGAGGACGCAATCAATGTGGGCGACGGCACCAATATGATTTTTGACCATTGCTCGTTTGAATTCGCCGGTTACAACAACATTGACGCGCACGGCAACATAGGCAGCGACGCGATGACCGTGCAGAATTCGATCATCGGCGATCCGATGTCCAACGGCACCTCGGCCAAGCAGGGTTTCGGCGCGCACACGGAGCACGTCGGCGGAAAAATGGCGTGGTATTATAATTTTTGGGTGAGCGAACACAACCGCGAGCCGCTGGCGAAGATTGACACCATCTTTGTCAACAACACGGAATACAATTTTCAAGCCGGCTACACCGTCGCCGACACCAGCGGCAATTTTCGCCACGACATCATCAACAATTATTTCATCACCGGCCCGACCGACCCTTCCGGCGCCAATGCTTTCTATCAGATGGACGCCAATCAGACGATTTACTCAACCGGCAATCTGCGCGACAACAACAACGACGGCGTGTTGAACGGGAGTTCCATCAGCCCCGGGGGCGGCGGCACGGTGTTGACCGCGCCGTGGTCACCGCTCTCGACAAACACGACGGTGTATACGACGGCGGGCGCGTATCGCTTTGACGTGTCGCAAACGGGAGTGCTGCCGCGCGACCAGCTCGATTCACTCATCCTCAGCCAGATTAAAACCCTGGGCAACGGCTCCGCCGGCACGGGCGCTGGAACGGCCGGGCCGGGCGGCGGCCTTTACAACGACCAGACTTCCACCGGTCTCGGCAATAACGGCTACGGCATCGTCAATGGCGGCCCGACGCCGCTCGACTCCGATCAAGATGGTTTGCCGGATTATTGGGAACTCGCCATGGGATCAAATCCCAATGTGGCCGACAGCCTCACGCCCGGCACCGGCGGCTATACGAAGCTGGAAAATTATTTGAACTGGCTCGCCGGCCCACATGCCGTCGCATCAAAAAATTCATTTGTGGACGTTGACCTGAAGCAATACACCAGCGGCTTCACAAATGTCAGCCCAAATTATGCTGTGCTGCTTCCGACCAATGGATCGGTCGCCTTGCTGGCGGACGGCCACACGGCGGAATTTACCGCCTCGGGAAATTTTTCCGGCCTCGGGAGTTTTAATTTTTCCGTCCGCGCCAGCGATGGCACAATGATGACCAACATCGTCAGCGTGCTTGTAACGGCCACCGGCGCATCGCAAATTCTGACCTGGCGCGGCGATGGCGCGATCAACAACTGGGATACCGCCAGCACAAACTGGTTGAGCGGAACGAACCGAGTCAGTTTCGGCACGGGCGACACCGTAACGTTTGACGACACCGGTTCGAACAATCCCGCGATAAATCTTGTCGGCTCGCTCACGCCCGCGTCCGTCACGGTTGCGGCGAATCAAAATTATTCTTTCGGCGGCAGCGGTTCACTCGGCGGCGCGATGTCGCTCGCCAAATCCAGCGCGGGCACTTTGACCATCGGCACAAGCAACTCATTCACCGGCGGCACCTTCGTCCAGAGCGGTGACATCGTGATGGCAAATGCCAGCGCCAATGCTTCCGGCCTCGGCACCGGTGCGGTGACCTTGAATGACGGCACCGGCCTGAAATTGTTCGACGCCGGCACCGGGCCTGACGCTGGCACACTTCCCAACAGCCTGATTGTCAGCGGAAATACAAGTTTGGAACTGCCCGAACGCGGCGGCGCGGGCGGCTCAACGCTCACAGGTGGCGGAAATTTCAATTTGATTACCCACTATGTTCGCGGAAATTTCAATTACGATTGCTCTGCCTTCACCGGCACGATTACCGCACTGACTCCAGACAGCAGCGCCGATTTCCGAATGGGCAGCTACGCCGGATTTGCAAACGCGGTCGTCACGCTGTCGAACAACATCAACGCCTACTTCATCAGCACGATCAATCCCGCCGGCAACACGGTTGACTTCGGTGAAATTGACGGGCCCGCTTCCGCCACCTTGCGCGGCGGACCGACCGGCGGACGCGCCGTCGCGCTGCGCATCGGCGAGCTCGGCACCGATTCCAGTTTCGCCGGTTCGATCATCGAACAAAACACCAACACCTCGACCTCACTGGTCAAAATCGGCGCAGGCACGCTCACGCTCGGCGGAAATGATTTTTATTACGGCCAGACTGTCGTCAGCAACGGCACGCTAGTCGTCAACGGCAGCACCGGCACAAACGCTTTGATAGTCGTGAACGGAACGCTCGGCGGCAACGGCGCAATTGGCGGCGGCGTCACGCTTTATTCCGGCAACGCCATTGCGCCCGGTGCTAATATAAATTCCGGCGCCGTCGGCACACTTATAATTACCAACGGCCTGACGCTGACCAACGCCACGTTGTATTTCGATCTCGCCAGCGTCACCACTTCCGGCAGCGGCGTGAACGATTTGATTTCCCTCGCCGGCGGCGCGCTCACATTGAGCGGCACAACCACCGTCATGCCAAACCTGCTCAACGGCTTTTTGACGCCGGGAAATTACACGCTCATCAGCGGTGGCAGTTCGACCGTCGGCAGCGCCGCGAATCTGGCATGGGCGGGCGCGACTGCCTCTCGACAGACATTTTCATTCGACACGACGACCATGCCTGGCAGCGTGTTTCTCAACGTGGCTGGTTTGCCTCCGGCCACGCTCGTCTGGCAGGGAACCAATGGTAGCGCGTGGGATGTGAACAACACCGTCAACTGGCTCAACGCCGGCACGGCAGACAAATTTTTCGGCCTCGACTCGGTGATTTTCGACGACACATCCACCAACGGCAGCGTCGTCATTTCCGGAGTCGTGCAGCCGGGCCAGGTAACCGTTACAAATTCAGCTTTGAATTACAGCATTAGCGGCGGCGAATTGGGCGGCGCTGGCCAACTGCTCAAAGCCGGTTCCGGCACACTGACATTGGGTGGCAGCAACAGTTTCAGCGGCGGAACGTTCATCAACGGTGGAACAATTTATTTAAGCAATGACATCGCCAACCAGTTTGGCCTAGGCAGTGGAGCCGTCACGTTCAACGGCGGCGCGCTTTCGATGTATGACAACGTGAACACTTACAACGGCTCTTATTGGAATGTGATCGTGCCGACAAATTGCACGGGCACGCTGAACACCGATTCGCGTTGCGATCTTTATGGCTCGCTGACCGGCGGCGGCACGCTGAATTTCAGTGTGACTTACGTCCGCACGAGTCTTTATGGCGACTGGTCGGCGTTCACCGGAAATATCAATGTAAGTGGCGGCGGTGAATTTCGGGTGTTGAATTTCACCGGCTATCCGAACGCCGCAATCAATTTGTCCGACAACAACTGGATGGATTTTCAAGGCGCGGTTGACCCCGCCGGAACGACGCTGCAAATCGGCGCCTTGTCGGGTGCCAGTTCATCCTCGTTGTTCGGCGGCCCAACAACGGGGAATATTTTCACCTGGCAGGTCGGGGGGCAAAACACGGATGCAATTTTTGCCGGAACCATTGCGGAGCAAAATACGAATACCATCACCGCCATTGAAAAAACAGGCGCCGGAACATGGACGCTTAACGGCAGCAACTCATTTGTCGGCGGCATGACTGTGAGCGCCGGAACCTTGCAGGTCAACAATACGACCGGCAGCGCGACCGGCACGAACCAGGTTTTCGTCGCCAGCGGCGCGACGCTTTCCGGGAATGGAATCATCGGCGGCCTGACGGCTTTTGACGACGAAGCCATTCTTTCACCCGGAAATCCGTCGGGCACGCTGACCATCAGCAACGAACTCGATTTGAGCGATCAGACAGAATTGCAATTCGGCCTCGGCACGAACGGCGACGAAGTCGTTGTGTCCGGCAATTTGACTTTGGGCGGACAGCTCAACATCACCAATCTCGGCGGATTCGGCGTCGGCAGCTACACGTTGCTTGCTTATGGAGGCGTGCTGACCATGGGAAATCTTTCAATCGCGTCCGCGCCCGCTGGTTTCATTTACACGATCAGCACAAACACGCCGGGGCAAATCAATCTCATCGTTCAATTGCCGACACCGCCTGTTATCGGGGGCATCAAGTTATCGGGCGGCAATCTGGTTCTGAGCGGTTCGGGCGGCACGGCCTTTGGGACGTATTATGTTCTGACATCAACCAATGTTGCCACGCCGCTAACGAACTGGACGCGATTGCTGACAAATCAGTTCGATGGAAACGGTGATTTCAATTTAACCAACGGGATGAACACAAATTTATCACAGAGCTTCTATCTGTTGCAAATGCCGTGATGCAGTACCAGTGAAAACTTTGACCGCAAGCCTGATTGTCGGTGCCATGCTGTTCCTGGCAGCGGGCCTTTTGTCAGCGGCAAATGTCACAATCACCGATAATGGCAATGGCACGGTCACGATGGCGAATGGACTGGTGACAATGATCTTCAGCAAGTCCGACGGCTCGGTTTCCTCGTTCACCACCGCGAAAAATCCAAGCCTCAACCTGATTGATTCCGGCCAGGACTATGCCTTGAGCCTGACGCATATCGGCAGCGGCACGAACGATTGGTGGGTTTCCGTTCCGGCCGGCTTCGGCTCGGCTTACAGTGTCGTGACCAATAACGGACAGATTGCCGACGTGATGATCCGCAATCCGCGCGCAACCGGCGACACGAATTTGTTTCCGAACGGTTTGTGGGACTGGTCGGAACATCATGTGATGCGTGCCGGTGAGGCCGGCTTTTATACATATCACGTCTGGCGGCATTGGAGCAACCAGCCGGCGGCTTATTATGATGCGGACAGTTGGCAGGGTCGTGCCAACACCACCACTTTTGTCCAGACGACGAATGCCAATGGCAGTGTCAACAACGCTTGGGCATTTTCGGGATCGGATGTGCCAATTGCCTTGAGCATCGGCAATATCCCCGGAGCCAATTCCGCCGGGGTTCCCGGCGAAGTGGAGATATTGCCGTTCACCAACACGTGGACACAGCCGGCTGGGACAAATTACGAGCCGGGCTGGCCGGCCTATACCCAGCCGTGCGGTTTGACTGCCAACCTCCAGCCGACGTGGACCAAGTATGATTATAGCAGCTACCAAGGACCTTCCAATTCCTTCCGCACTGTCTGGGGACTGGCCACGGATCAAGTAGGGCTGTGGAGCATTCTGGCCAGCTTTGAACATATGAACGGCGGACCGACCAAGCAAAAGGGAGCCATGTCTGGTGACTATATGTATAACGATGACTTTGAAGGCCACGGTTTGGGCAATATTCCCAATCCGGGTGCTGCCGCCGGCGAGGTCTTCTCCAAAATGATCGGCCCGTTTTTCATGTATGCCAACACGGGAACCAACCACTTGCAGCTTTGGCAGGATGCGCAAAATGAAGCCACGTTGATGGTGTCCAACTGGCCTTACGCCTGGGTCAACGAACCGGAAAATGTTTATCCGCGCCAGCGCGGGACAGTCACCGGCACAATCAAAGCGAAAACCGGTGAGCCCACGGCCAACGCGGTGGTGATTCTCGGCAACGAAACTTCCCTCGACTGGATGTATCAAGGTGTCACAAATTATTTGTTTTGGACGACGGCCGACACCAACGGAAATTTCACCATTCCGAAGGTGCGGCCTGACAACTACGTCCTGTTTTCCTATGTGCCGGGCATCTGGGGCGAATTGCAAATCTCCAACATCGTCGTCATGGCCGGCCAGACCAACAACCTTGGGGTCATCAATTGGAATCCGCCACACTTGCAGCAGCGGCTCTGGCGCGTCGGTACGCCGGACCATAGTTCCAAGGAATTTCATCTGGGCAACCAGCCCAAGCAGTTTGGCTTGTGGTGGCGTTATCTGAATGACATGAGCACGAACGACGTGAATTTCTTCGTCGGCAGGAGCGTGGAATCCAATGACTGGTATTATGCGCAATGCATCTCACCCGTAACGCTGCAATCCTGGCCCAATCTGACCGATTATACGCAGACCAACGGCACTTACTGGGGGCCGGTGTGGAACATCATTTTCAATCTGACCAGTCTGCCAACAACCAGCGTGCTTTGCACCGTGGCGCTGGCGGGCGGCAACGGCTGCTATTTTTATCCCTATATTAATGGGGTCAATGTGACGCCCAACATTTCAGGATTTTCCAATCCATCCCAGGGGGTTTTCACCACCACCGGCGATGATATTTATCGCGATGTCGTGACGGTCGGACGATACCAGTATTTTCAGTTCACCTTCCCCAGCAGTGATTTCGTGGTTGGCACCAACACCTTTTCCATCCATCTCCGCCAACCCGGCAGTCCCGGCAGTTGGAACATCGGCAGCGTCACCAACGGCTACCCCAATCTGGTCCAGGGCGGCATCATCTACGACTTTCTCCAGATGGAAGCCGGCTCGCAGGTGATTTTGTCAAGCCCGCCGACCGCGCCGACCGGATTGACAGCCACGGCAGTGTCAGGCTGCGAGATAGAACTGAGTTGGACGAACAACGCGACCAATGCAACAAACATCGTCATCCAGCGCTCCACCGACAATGTTCATTTCAGCCAGATTGGGGTTGGAATGAACACGACAACCAGCTATACGGACACCAATTTGCCGCCGGGAACAGCCTATTATTATCGTGTTGTAGCCAACAATGTTGATGGCAACTCTCCTTATTCAAACACCGCACAAGTTTCAACGCAGCCCGCGCAACCGCCCGCAACCCCCGGCTACTTTGCAGCCACAGCGGCATCCACCAACCAGATTAATCTGACATGGGCTGAGTCTTCTACAAACGAAGACGGGTTTTATCTCACACATTCCACCAACGGTGGAAATTATTTTTCACTTGCGATGCTCGCGACGGGCGTCACAAACTATTCCGACACCGGACTCATTCCCGGAACCACTTATTATTATCAAATTCAGGCGTTTCGCTCGTGCTGGGGCAATTCTGCCTTTGCCGGGCCGGTCAGCGCCACAACCCTCCTGCCACCTCTGCCGGTCACGCCGCTGGGCTTGGTCGCCGGGCCGGGAAATGGCCTGATCAATTTGAGCTGGCTCCCTTCTTCCGGAGCCAGCAGTTATAATGTAAAGCGCGGCACAAGCAGCGGCCTTGAGACAAACCTGGCCAATCTCACAGGCACCACTTATACCGATACTGGCGTTATCAACGGCACGACATATTATTACGTTGTCTCGGCGGTTAACGGAGCCGGGGAAGGAAATAATTCGGATGAGGTCAACGCCACGCCGCAGGCGCTCATAACCGCCTATTGGACTAACCTTATTACCAGCGCCGTGCAAAGCTGGCAGGTCAACGCCAACTGGACCAATACTACCGCTTATCCCAGTGCCGTTGGCGATGTTGTCAATTTGACTGCTCCCATCGTCGCCAACCAAACGAATGTGCTGAATCAAAACGTGACCCTTGGCTGCCTTAATCTGGGTGCGGCAAACGGTTCATCCGCTTATACGATTGCCACAAATGGCGGAGCCTTGATATTTGACAACGGCACAAACAATGGCGCGAACCTTATTGAAGTCGCCACCAGCGGTGGCGACACCATCTCTGCGCCGGTCACCATCAGCAACAATCTGACCGTGGTCAACAATTCAGTGGCCAAGACCCTCGTGCTGTCCGGGATGATTTCCGGCACCAATGCCATAACCTTTGTCGGGCCGGGCACTGTAGCGTTGAACGCAAGCAACAATTACAACGGAGGGACAATTGTGGAAGGCGGAACCTTGCAGTTGAACAATGCCTATGGCGCTGGAACTACCAATGTCATCGCCCTCACCGGCGGCAGCACTCTGTTTGAGAACAATGTTTCTATTGGCAATGCGATTACCAACAGCGGCGTAAATACCTGGAGCATCAACAGCACCAGCGGCAACACTTACCCCAACAATGTAATCACCGGAAGTGGCCAATTGAACTTGAACATCACCGGCAACAAAGTCTTCTCGCCCGGGGGCGACTGGAGTCAGTTTAACGGAACCATTGCCTGGACGCCCGGCAACGGTGCCCAGTTTAGGATTTATGGAATTTTGGGCAGCGCAAATGCCATCTGGAATCTGGGCACGAGCACGGGAAACATTAACGACAGAAACGGAGGCATCACCGTCAGCCTTGGCGCTCTGTCCGGCGGACCTCAAACCGGAATATCCGGCGCTTCAAGCGCCACCGCCTCCACCACTTATTCCATCGGGGCGTTGAATCTTGATTCTACTTTCAACGGCAGCATCAGCGACGGCGGTCAGGGAGCAACCGCGCTCAGCAAGGTAGGCGCTGGCACTTTGATTCTAGCTGGCACAAACACCTACAGCGGCGTCACTACCATAAATGGCGGAATTCTCCAAATCGGCTCAGGCGGCACCACCGGCAATCTTGGCACCAACAACGTCGCCAACAACGCCGCGCTGGTTTTCCTTCATTATGACAACGTGGTTTGCTCAAATCTCATCAGCGGCAATGGCAGCCTCACACAGGCAGGCTACGGCGTGCTGGTCCTGGCGGCGGCAGACACTTATTCCGGCGCAACTTTCATCAGCGCCGGAACACTGGCGTTGACCAATTCAGCCTCGATTGCCAGTTCCACCAACATCAATTTGGCCAATGGCGCTCTCTTCGACGTCAGCGGCACCACCAGCCACGCAATGACGCTCGGCAGTGGCAGGAGGATCACCGGCGACGGTTCGGTAAACGGAAGTTTCACCATCGCCAACGGCGCGACACTCGCGCCCGGCAACAACGACCTAGGTTCGTTGAGCTTCAGCATTTCTCTCACCCTGAATGCAGGCAGCAAAACCATTTTGAATGTCAGCCACGATTCGCAGACCAACAACGTTGTCACCGTGACCGGCACACTCACTTGCGGCGGTTCCATTATTGTCAGCAACGTCGACGATCCGCTGCAAGGCGGTGACGCCTTCCAGCTTTTTAACACCGCAGGCTTCGCCGGCAATTT
>PKZR01000410.1 GCA_003133815.1 Limisphaerales bacterium
GAATCCAAGGAGAAGCCATGAGTGAAACCACGGCGAGCTTGACGCGTAAGATCAGCAGTGCCGGTGATCTGCAATCCGTCGTCCGCACGATGAAGGCTTTGGCGGCTTCGAGCATCGGGCAATATGACAAGTCGGTTCGTGCGCTGGGTGATTATTATCGCACGGTGGAACTCGGACTGGGCGCGTGCTTTCGGGAAAGCAAGCCAGCGCCTCCGGCCGTAAAACGAAAAGGACAAACCGACACTGGCGCAATCGGCGCGGTCGTGTTCGGTTCCGATCAGGGATTAGTAGGCCAGTTTAATGATGTGGTGGCGGATTATGCGATCAAGACGCTTGCCGCATTGCCTGGTAAACCAGAGGTCTGGGCGGTCGGTGAGCGCGTTCATGCACGGCTGGCCGATGCGGACGTGCCGCTGATGGGACTGTTTTCCGTGCCGAATTCCGTCCAGGCCATCACGCCGCTCGTCGGACAGATCCAAATCGAGAGCGAAGCGCGTCGGGCCAAAGGCGAATATGCCCGGCTCTACATTTTTCACAACCGACCGAAGTCTGGAGCGCTTTACGAACCAGTCGGACAGCGCTTGTTGCCGCTCGACGCATCATGGCAGCAAGGCCTGGCCAAAGTCCCCTGGCCGACGAAAATGTTGCCTGAAATCATGTGCAGCGACACCGTGACTCTTCGCGCGCTCATCCGCGAATATCTTTTCATCTCACTCTTTCGGGCGTGCGCTGAATCCCTGGCGAGCGAGAACGCCAGTCGTTTGGCCGCGATGGAACGCGCCGATAAGAACATAAATGAACTGCTTGAGACGCTTCACGGCACGTTCCATCGCATCCGTCAGGCGGCCATTGATGAGGAATTATTCGATGTCATCTCTGGCTTCGAGGCGCTGTCAAAAGGAAAAAAACTTCATGGCGTGGGATGAGCAATCCGAAGGTGGAGTTGAAAGGCAAATTGGAGGCGTTTGAACGTAACCGACAGAATCGGTTCGAACCGGCCATCCGATTCATTTTAGCCGCTAAAGACGCCACTATTTTGCTTTCCCAAGGAAAGCCGGAAGAAAAACGCGATTTTCTCAAAAAATCGGTTCGAACTTCCAATTGGCGGATAAATCGTTGGCGGTGGAGTTCAAAAAACCGTGGAATCTATTGGCCGAATTCAATTCCGCACCAATTACAAAACACGTCGCCTGCGACGAAATTTCGTCAAAAGAAAACTGGCGGAGAGAGGGGGATTCGAATCCCATCTACGCCGTTTTCAAGTTCAGAGTGACAGACCGAGACAGCCGTAGTCAAGTCGTGACTTTCACCTTTATTTGCATTGATTTTTTCGGTTTTCAACTCCCTTGTTTCAGTGACAGGCGGAGACACCGTTTGAAACGTCGGGCCTAAATTTCGGGAGTCTATTCGGGAGTCAGAACTAAACCCCGGAAGACTGTCCATCACTTCGCGCAACGGCAGTTGTCCAACATCCGTGTAAGTCTTCATCGTCAGACGCATGTCGCTGTGCCTTGCCAGTTCCATCGCCACGCGCGGATGCACCTTCATCGTCGAGAGCCGCGTGATGAATGTCGTCCGCAACGCGTGATAATCAATTCTGCGTCCACGTTCGTCCAGAAACGGAATGCCCGCCTTCTCCAAGTCCGTCCGAACCTCGTCCATGTTGGGAACACCGTTGACCAGAACCAGGTCGTCAGCCTTGCCGTTTGCGGGCTTCTGCTGTTGCAATGCCTTGGCCAGGTCGTGATGCAACGGCAACGACTGTTCCTTCCGGTTCTTGTTCACGGCGGCATGGAGACGCAATAATCCGCCGGACTCGCCCAGCACCAGATCACACCAGCGCAGTGTCTTGGCCTCGTTCCGCCGCAGCCCCGCAAAAAGGGGCAGCATATAGGCCAGTTGATTCTTGCCAGCCACTTTGAGCAATTCAACCACTTCCTTGTCAGACAGCGCCCGCCGCTGAACCCGTTCCTTGCCGCGCGNNGAAACGCGGCTCTGCTTGCGCAACCACGTCCAGAAGGTTGAAAGCATGGCCAGATATTCATTAAGGGTCTTGGGCGCTTTGGTCGTCTGCTCCTTGCGCCACGATTGGAATGAGGCGGGAGTCACGTCCGCCAGCCGCGTCCACCGACATTCCCGGACCAGCAGGTGCAATCGCGTCCTCACATGGCGCAGGTGATCTGCCGACCGCCCCAAGATGGTCAACTCATTGACATATTCCGACACCAAATCAAGCAGCGGACTTTGCGCTGTCTCCCGTTCTGGTTTCGCCGGAATCAATCCTGCCGATTCGTGTTCCAGTTCTTGAATCAGCTTGTTTAGCTTTTGTTGCGCAACCTGCTTGTCGCAGACACCGAGGGGAATGTCGCGCACCTTGTTGTCGCCGGTGAGCTTCACCCGCGCGCGGTATAGCCGACCAATGGTTCGTTTGCCGTTGCGTAGCCGTTTGGGTTTGTAAATTCTCGCTTCCATATTTGATGCTCCTTTCGATTAACTTGGTTG
>PKZR01000051.1 GCA_003133815.1 Limisphaerales bacterium
CCGCCGTTGCGCGAGCGAAAGGAAGACATCCCGATGCTGGCGCAAAAGTTTCTCGCCAGTTTCTGCCAAGCGCACGGCAAGACGCTTGCCTTCGATCCCAAAGCCCTGGCGATTCTCCAAGAGCAGGACTGGCCCGGCAATGTGCGCGTGCTGAAGCACGCCGTCGAGCGTCTGGCGATTGCGTGTTCCGGCGAGGCAATCACCGTCAACGATTTGGTTTTGACGAAGGCGAAGCCGCGAAAAGCAGCTTCCGCTGCAACTCCTCTCGCGAATGTCGGCGACACGCCCATCAATCTCACCAAGGTCATCGAGGATTGGGAAAAGGACATGATGGAGCAGGCCATCCAAAGATTTCAGGGAAACCGATCCGCTGCCGCCCGTCATCTCGGCTACGAAGAACCGACCTTCCGCAAGAAGTGCCGCGCCTATTTCGGACGGAAAGCGTAACGCGCGTTACGCTTGGACTGCGTCGGATGAACTGTTAATTTCTGCAAGCAGTTGCAAATCAGACTCACTGCAAGCCGGGAAGACGGCTGGCACGAAGATGGCATTAGGTAAACCGGCAGATGCAGATGAACGAGAACGAAACATGCAAGCAGTTGATTGAGCCAGCGCTGAAAGCCAGCGGCTGGTCGTGGGATCGTCATCTGCGCCTCGGCCCGGGCCGCGTCAACATCTCCGGCAGTTCGATGTATGACTCCAATCAGGATTTGGTTCTCGATCACCTTCTTCGCTTTGGTCAAATCCCGCTCGCAGTTCTTGAAGCCAAAGCCGAGTCCGAGCCTGCGGCGGATGGCATCCAGCAAGGCCAACGCTACGCCGAACGTCTTGCGCTTCGCTTCGCCATCGCCTCAAATGGGCACGAATACATTTTGGTGGATCGCCAGACCGGCGAACACATCACTTCGTCCACACCGCCCACGCCCGGCGACATTCTGAATCGTCTTGGCTACTCGATTGATTGGGCGCGCTGGCAGGCTGCCTTCGATAATCCGTGGCACGTTGACCAAATCACGCGCAAGCAGGTTCGGCCCTATCAGGAAATGGCCGTTTACAAGACGCTGCTCCGTTTCGCGTTGGGTATCCCCCGCGTTCTGTTGTTGATGGCCACCGGCACGGGCAAGACGTTCACCGTCTTCCAACTCATCTGGAAACTGATTCGCGGAAACGTCCTCCGCAACAACCGCATCCTTTTCCTGACCGACCGCAACAATCTGCAAGACCAGGCATACCGCGCGTTCAGTGCCTTTCCGGCTGCATCGCGTGATGACGCCCTCATCACAGGCACTGAGCTTTTCCGCACGATGCAGAGAGTGCGCCCTTACGCAAAATCGGTGCAGGTGCATGTTTTGGCGGTGAACAAGAATTGGAATGCAAAATTGGTGAAACCTGACAGCCGATACATGGAACTGGAGGATGAAGAGTGTGCCCTATACGCCATCAAGAGTTACTATCTGCTGATTGAGGTCGCGTTGTTGAATCATTCGGCAGGTGGTCAACACGCAAACTGCGCTGTGCTGTTGCATGAATCCCAAGAGGCATTCTTGAAACACACCAAGTTGACTGGCCGCACGACTGCGCCAGAGCGTATTCCTGCGGAGGTTGTTCGTGAACAGGTATCAGAGGGGAGATGCGACCCTGCAACTGTATGCAGGACGGCTTGCCTTCGGATTTCAGAATTACTTGAGGAGGCTACTGACCTACTGCGGCAGGTTGACATCTCCGCCAGCCCATACGGAAATGTGAAGAATATTCTTCGATTCAAACACGCTCTGACTATTCATCTTGTTGGCCCTCCTTCTACAAAGGCGGGCCTTACAGAAAAGCTCCGGGAATTCGTCCGACAAAGCCGAGCAATATATGCTAAAGAGTATAAAGATGCCCTTTCTGTTCATCTACTTCCGCAAGGAGAATTTGCGGAGGGCATCACGGCGGTTGTCGTTGGCTATGCAAAACGGGAGTTGAATTGCTTAGCTAAACTGGCAGCAGAGATGGCCTCGCGTTTCGCCGGTGAGTGCGATGTCGGCTTGACACTACTGTGGGATTTGCCAGACAACTTCTGTTGCTATTGCGAAGATGGAACGAACGAATATTTCGGCAATTTCTTCGGAAAGATTTGCCGAACGGTAGAGAAATTAAACAGTCCTGCCGGTTCGTTTCTGCGCACGATTGGCCCAGGCCAATTAGGCACTGCGGATATACTTTCCCCGCACATAAAGACGAGGTTTGAACAGGTTTTCATGGCAGATGACCACTGTGAGTCTATCGAGTTTACGTCGTCGTCTTCTCAGCAAGGCATCAATCAGATGTTCAGCCTTCATCCAAATTTTACTTTAATGAGTGTAACCCCTACCGTTGATATTGGTATTCTCGCTGTAGTCGGAGATGAATCACGTGCGATTACTGCACACCTGACCAAACTCCCCGGCTTCCGTAATTTTGGAGATTACACTAGCGAAAAAACCGTAAGACCATTTTTCATGGGAAGCCTCCCTGCAAAAGGCGGAGGCTTTCACAGGATTGCTGGAGTTCAAGCTAACAAACAGGGCAACACACCCATCATGGCTGCTTACCAAGAATTATATGACGAGTTTCACCCAACTCTTGTTGTCTTGATTGGTATTGGTGGGAGCATTTCAAGCGAGTTGGTTGAAAATGACGTTTGTATTGCCAATGCCGTGGTCAACTATGACAGTCGTTCCGTTACCGAGACCGGAACAAAGCACACGTTGGATCCGTTGCCGCCGATCGAGCCGTGGCTTATGGAGATGTGGCGCACACTCGAAAGGAAGCATGGTGAAAAGCTGGAACTAGTTGCTGCGGACGACAAAAAATTCAAAGTGCGTCTTGGACCGATTGGTTCTGGTGGAGCCGTGGTTAAAGACGAATCATCAGAGATAAAGAGTTGGTTGTTGACGGTGTGCCGAAAAACGACGGCAGTGGAAACCGAGGCTGTGGGCGTGGCAGAACAGTTTTCGCAGAGCAAGCTTAAACACAATCATGCTTCACGAGGCTATTTGGTAATAAGAGGCATCAGTGACGGAGCGAATAAGGACAAAGGAGATTTATATCGGGAAGCATGTGTGCGCAACGCGATGACTTTCCTTCAGGAATTCTTGTCGCAAGCGAATCCAAGTTTCACAAATGTTCTTCCAAAAATTGCTTAATGTTTTCCAGTATGTTTGGAATTGCACCCAAATCCAAATTCAAGAAAGGACAGTTTTATTCCTGAAAAAAACTTTTTTTTGGCCTGTGAAAAAATCTCAGGCGACTAAAAAAGCTCATGTTCCTTCGGAAGATTTTAATCGTGCCGGTTCTTCAAGAATTTCCAATAGCGCATTTGCACAATAAACCCGATCACGTTTCGCATCACCCGATTGCTTCACAATGCCAAGCCGCTCCAACCGCTCAATGGCGCGTTGAGCTGTGGTAAAAGCGACGCCTAGTTTTTCAGCCGCGCCTTTGGCAGTGATGAAAGGATTCGCGGCCAGGAGTTCCACCACGCGCAGCGGTGCATTCGTCGAATCACCGGCAACTTTCTTTTGCCATTCGATCAGCTTGCTATTGATGCGCTCCGCTCGGCTCAACGCATCTTCCGACATCCGGGCCACGCCTTGCAAAAAGTATTCCAGCCATTCATTCCACTCCCCACGTTCGCTGACGCCACGCAGTCCGTCATAATAATCCCGGCGTGCGGCTTCAAAAAACGCCGACAGATATAGCAGCGGTGTCGGCAAAATCTCTCGCTCAATCAAGAATAAGGTAATCAGCAAACGGCCAACGCGGCCGTTACCGTCCAAAAACGGGTGGATTGCCTCGAATTGGTAATGCGCCAGCGCAATCGTCACCAGCGGCGGCAGGTCTGATTCGTGCAGAAACTTTTCCCAGGCCGCTAGGCACGTTTCAACATCGTCAGGCGGTGGCGGGATGAACGACGCGGTTGCCAGCGTGCTACCGGGCTTGCCAATCCAGTTCTGAATTTTGCGAAAGCGGCCCGGTGAAGCTTGTTGCCCGCGCACACCGGTCATGAGCTTCTCGTGCAATTCGCGGATGATGCGGACACATAGCGGAAGTTCTTTGAGGCGGACAATGCCATGTTCGAGCGCCACAACATAATTGCCAACCTCCCGCAGGTCATCGGGACTGCGATCCACGGCTACACCGGCCTCCGCCGCCAGCAATTCGCC
>PKZR01000101.1 GCA_003133815.1 Limisphaerales bacterium
TGGGCGAGGTGAAGTGGGTGTATTTCTTTTTGGCCAGCCCGTAATGGCCGAGCGGCTCGACGGCGTAACGCGCGCGCATGAGGGATTTGAGAAAGCCGATCTTGAGCGCCGGGCCGATGGGCAGGGTCCCGAGTTTGCGCAGCAGTTTTTGCACCTCGGCGGGCTGCCGCAGGTTGCCGCACGGCAGATGGTGGGCCAGCACCTCCCGCCGGTAATCCTCCAGTCGGCGCGCGTCCGGTTCCTCGTGAATGCGGTAAATGGCGGGGAGGCGCCGACTCATCAACTGCGCGGCCACCGCCTCGTTGGCCAGCAGCATGCATTCCTCGATCAACTGGTGGGACACATCGTTTTCCGTTCTCTCAATGCGCAGAATTTTCCCCTGTTCATCCAGGCGGATTTTGGTTTCGGGAAAATCGAGTTCCAGCGAACCGGCCTTGAACCGCAGGCGGCGGATTTTCTGCGCGAGTTCATGCGCCTGATGGAGCATCTGTTCAATCGGGTCGTCGCCCGGCGGACGCTGCAAAATGGCCAGCACCTCGGGGTAGGCGAAGCGGCGCTGGGAATGGATGACGGCGGAATGAAACTTCGCGCTCAAAACGCGCCCGTCGTGGGCCATGAGAAACTCCACGCACTTGGTCAGGCGGTCCACGTTCGGCTTGAGCGAGCACAGTTCGTTGCTCAAGGCCTCCGGCAGCATCGGAATGACGCGGTCCACGAGGTAGGTGGAGTTGCCGCGCTTCTGCGCCTCGGCGTCCAGCGCGGTGCCGGGCTTGACGTAATGCGACACGTCCGCGATGTGCACCCACAGCCGCCATTGCTCCGGTGACACGCGCTCCAGACAGATCGCGTCGTCAAAATCCTTCGCGTCATCGGGATCAATGGTCACGACCCGGTGCCCGCGGCAATCCAACCGGCCCGCCAGGTCGCGGGGATCCACCGTCGCCCCGATGGCGTGCGCCTCGGCCAGCACGGGTTTGGGAAAATGCAGCGGCAGATTATACTGGCGCAACACCGAGAGCATGTCCACGCCCTCGGCATCGGGCGCACCGAGAATTTCCACGATTTCACCCTCGGGATTCGTGTTGCGCGACTCCCATTCCCGCAGTTCCACCACCACCTTGTCGCCCGGGTGCGCGGGCCGGCCCAGGTCGCGCGGCGGCGTCACATAAACATCGTGCGGGATGCGCGGGTCGTCGGGGATGACGTAGAGAAAGTTTTTGCTCTGCGCCAGCGTGCCGACAATCTGCGTCCGCCGCCGTTCGAGAATGCGCACCACCGTGCCCGTCTCCTGGTCGCCGTCGCGGAAACTTTTCCGGTGCGAATCGCGGCGCACCAGCACGCGATCCTCGTGTAGCGCCGTGCCGGTGGCGCTTTCGGCAATGGCAATTTCCTTGAGACTCGCGTCATCCGGCTGGAGAAAGCCGCGCCCCGCGCGGTTCATGCGGATGCGGCCGGCGATCAGGTCGGCGTCGCGCGGGCTGACATAGCGGTTGCCCTTGATGCGCGCCACCTCGCCTGTTTGCTCCAGCTTTGCGAGCACGATCTGCAACTCCTGCTGTTGGTTCGGCGCGAGCTGGAGCAGCCGCAGCAGCTCTGGCACGTTCGCGGCGACATAATCTTTTTGCGCAAGCAAATGGATGATTTGGTCGTTCATAGTTTTGGTTTTATTTTGGTTCCCGGCGTCCACGTTTCATTTTCGAGCAATTCAATTCCCGGCTTGGTGAAGCTGATGCGGCGCGTCTTGTAAAGTTTGCCGAGCGCCTGCTTGAACGCCTTTTTGCTCACGCTGAAATTTTGCCGGATCACGACCGGCGAACTATCGTCGTCAAACGCCAGCCTGCCGCCGCTCATCTTGAGCGCGGTCACGATCAAATCCGTCAGCGGCGCGACGCGCTTGTAGCCGACGGCGTCGAGGCTGAGATCAATTTTCCCATTTGCGCGCACGGTGCGGACAAAACCCTTCAGCCGCGCGCCGATCTTGAGCGCGTAGGCGAGCTGGCTTTTGTAGAGCAGGCCGAAATGCGCGTTGTCCACGATGGCATTATAGCCGAGCGGCGTCTTTGCGGTGACGAGAATGTTCACCGGCTGGCCGTCGCGATACGCGGGCGTATCGCGGTTGAGATGGCGGTTCAGGCGCGTGCTGGCGAGAATGCGGTTGGTCTGCACATCGAGCGCGACATAGACCACCGCCCAGTCGCCGACGCGCAGCGGCGTTTCCTGTTCGCGGAACGGCACCAATAAATCCTTCGCCAGTCCCCAGTCGAGAAACGCACCGATCTGCGCGTTCACGTTGATGACCTTCATATAGCCGAACTCACCGACCATCGCGTGGGGTTTTTCCGTGGTGGCGACGAGGCGGTCCTCCGAATCGCGATAAACAAATACGTCTAGTTTTTGCTTGGGCGCGAGACCGGCGGGAATGTAACGGCCGGGCAAAAGAATCTCGCCCAATTCCCCGCCGTCGAGATAAAGCCCCGGCTGCGATTCGCGGATGATCGCGAGTGAATTACGCCTGCCGAGAATTGCCATGTGCCGACAGAGTAAACGTGAAATGCGGTCAGCGGGAGAAAAAAACAGTGGTTGTCGGTCGTCGGGAAAAGTAGTTAAGAAGGCCACTATCTGAATTGTCCTCTTGACTCCCGATGTTCAACCATTAAATCTTTCCCAAGAATGTTTCAAATCATTTTCACACCGGCAAGCGCCGCCGAACTGGCGCGGATGCCGAAGGAACTGCAATTGCAGATCCTCGGCGAGTTTCGCGGCCTGCCGCAGCAGGTACTCGGGACGGAACTGGACGAGTTCGGCAAACTGGAGCAAGGCGGGCGGACTCTGCACCGTTTTCGCGTGGGTGATTACCGCGTATATTTTGAGCGGCACGAGCTGGGCGTGCTCGTCCACCGGATTTTGAGCCGGAACACTTTGAAAGATTTCCTATTCCGTTCCGGCCTGAAAACGGGAGAGGACGAGGCGCTACAAGAGAATCCGAAATTCTGGGAATTGATTGAAACGGCCAAAGGCCACAAGGCTTGACCTCAAAACAATTTGTGTAAAGGCCGCTGATTGATTTTGTGGCATTCTTTATGCACAAATATTTTACGATTATGGCGAACGCAGACGGTAGAAGCGAGTGCGGCTGTTTGTCCATTGTGGATCGCTGTAATAGGACGAGCCACCGGCGAGAATGTTGGTCGCCACAGGAGACCAGACCGAATTGAACAGGTTCGTGGAGCTTTCGACCACGACAGTCAAATTGGTGTTGCCCGTGATGTTGAACCCAAATTGATTTGTGCGTATGCCAGAACCGGTGTTTCCTGACGGCACTTGGGCGTTCCATAATTCAGTGACAAGACCGGCAATTGTCGGACTCCAGCCCGTCGTTCCCGGCAAGTAAATGACGAAGGCATTATTGTCTCCATAGAAGGCAGTCGAATCAACGCTAGGAGCGTTGCCGTCAAAATTGGCTGCGGCGAGGTTGTTCAAACCAGAAAAAGCAAAGCTCCCAATATTTGTGACGCTGTTGGGAATGATCAGGTTTATGATGCCGCTACAACTGTAGAAAACGGCGTTGCCGATGCTCGCAACACCCTGCGGAATTGTGATGCCAGCAAGTTTTGAGCATTGAAAAAATGCATCGTCCCCGATGGTGGTGACACCGGCTGGGATTGTCGCGTTTGTCAGGCTGGTGCAATTATAGAAGGCATAGTTTCCGATATTGGTGACTGTGCTGGGGATGGTGACACTGGTCAGTTTGGTGCATTGGAAAAAATCATCGTCCTTGATGCTGGTGACGCCATCGGGAATCACAACATTTGTGAGGCTGATGCAATAATAGAATTCATTAACCCCGATTTTGGTCACGCTGTTGGGAATCGTAATGCCTGTCAAATTGGTGCAATCGGAGAACGCATTGTCGCCAATGCTGGTGACGCCATTGGAAATCGCATAATTGCCATTCAAGCCGGCCGGATATTCAACAAGCGTTGTCTGGTTCTGATTGAACAGAACTCCCACCGCATCCGCATAAGCGGGATTGCTGGCGTCAACGGTGATTGCCGCAAGGCTGGTGCATTGGTAAAAGGTGCTTGGCCCGATGTTGGTGACGCTGGCGGGAATCGCGATGTTGGTCAGGCTGGTGCATTGGTAAAAGGCATTCTTTCCGAGGCTGGCGACACCGTTGGAGATGACAATTCCGGTCAAGCTATAACAGCCGTAGAACGCATCGTCCCCGATGGTGATGACACCTCCTGGAATTGTGAGGTTTGTGAGGCCGATTGCGTAATAAAAAACATTGACGCCAATGTTGGTGACACTGCCGGGAAACGTGACGCTGGCGAGGCGGTAGCAGCCGAAAAACGCGTCTTTCCCAATGGTGGTGACACTGTCAGGAATAATCACACTGGCAACGCCGCTGCAGAGCGCGAAGGCCTGGTCCCCAATGGTCGTGACGGTGCCGGGAATCGTAACGCTAATCTCATTCGTGTTATACCAGGGGTAGACATCTATACCGAAACCCCCGACGGCGGTGACCACCAGGTTGTTGATTTGGGTTGGAATGGTCACAGCCCCGCCTGGCCCGTTGTACCCGGTGATGGTTATGGTG
>PKZR01000238.1 GCA_003133815.1 Limisphaerales bacterium
TGACCAACGCCAAGTTCGCCGGGCATTTCCAGAAATGGTCCGAACACTACCGCGCCACCAAGTCCAAATTCGATTTCACCGTCGTCAACGACGGCTCGACCGACGACACCAACAAGCTCGGTGCCATCGGCGACATCAACTACGTCCTCAAAACCCAAAACGTGGACGATGATTTGATTGTGGTCGCCGGCGATAATCTGTTCAGCGACAAGCTGGGCGAGTTCGGAAAATTCTGCCGCGAGAAAAACGCGCCCGCGCTCGCCGTCTATGACGTGGGCAACCTCGAGGAAATCAAAAAGTATAATTCCATTTCCACCGACGCGCAGGGCAAAATCACCTTCTTCGAGGAAAAACCGAAAAATCCCGTCAGCACGCTCACCGGCATCGCGCTTTATTTTTATCCGAAATCCGCGATTGCGCTCATCAAGCAATACATTGCCGAGGGTAACAATCCCGATCAGCCCGGCCGCCTCGTGCAATGGCTTTACCCGCGCACGCCCGTCTATACCTGGCGCGTGCCCGGCCTGTGGTTCGACATCGGCTCGAAGGAAACGCTGGAAGAGGCGAACAAGATTTTCGCCAAGTTTTAATACGGAAAATCACTTCGCCGTCACGACGACATAATTCTTTTTGCCTTTGCGCAGCAGGATGTGTTTGCCGAAGAGCAAATCGGCGGATGTCACAGCCCGCGCCACACCGGCTTCGCGGACGTTGTTGATGTTCACGCCCCCGCCTTCAATGTCTTTTCGCGCCTGGCCTTTGGAGGGACACAGGCCGGCATGGACCAGCAGTTCCACCAGCGGAATTCCAGCCCCGTCCAATTTTGATTTTTCAATCTGTTTGCTCGGAACTTCGCCAACAATTTCGTTGAAGGTTTGTTCCGAAATCCGGTCCCAGGAATAAACGCCAAACAGGATTTCACTGGCATGAAGAGCGTCGTCTGCGGCCTGGTCGCCGTGAATTAGACGTGTAACCCATGCCGCCAACGATCTTTGCGCAATGCGAAGGCTGGAATTTTGATTATGTTGCTTTTCGATTTCCTCGATTTCTTCTTTCGATAAAAACGTAAAGAATTTCAAGTATCGGATCACGTCGCGGTCGTCCGTGTTAATCCAAAACTGGTAGAAGCGATAAACGCTCGTGCGTTTCGGGTCGAGCCAGATGGCACCCGCCTCGGTCTTTCCGAATTTCGTTCCGTCGGCGTTCGTGATGAGCGGAAGCGTCAGGCCGAAAACCGGCCTGCCCAGTTTTTTCCGGCACAAATCAATTCCAGCCGTGATGTTGCCCCACTGGTCGCTGCCGCCGATCTGCAGTTCGCAATTCTGGTCGCGCGCCAGCACCATGAAATCAAACGCCTGCAGCAGCATGTAGCTGAACTCGGTGTAGCTGATGCCGGTCTCGCGGTCTTCCATGCGGGCGCGGACGGATTCCTTGGCGACCATCTGGTTCACGGAAAAATGCTTTCCGATGTCGCGCAGAAAATCGAGGAATGAAATCCCTGCTGTCCAGTCGGCATTGTCCACGAGTCGCGCCGGGTTTTGCTTTGCTTCAAAATCGAGCAGCTTGGCGAGCTGCACTTTCACACTGGCGATGTTGCCATCGAGAATTTCCTTGGTGAGCAACTGCCGCTCGGCGGTCTTGCCGCTGGGATCGCCGATGGACCCGGTAGCACCGCCGGCGACGGCAATCGGATTGTGGCCGAGCAATTGAAACCGTCGAAGAGCGAGCAGCGGCACCAGATTGCCGACGTGCAAACTGTCCGCCGTCGGATCAAAGCCGCAGTAAAGCGTGACGGGCGAGGCAATTTTCTTTTCCAGTTCCGCCGCGTCCGTGCAATCGGCGACGAGACCGCGCCATTTCAGTTCTTCAAAGATGCTCACGTGCGAAGATTAAATCGCCGCCGCGCAAATGCCAAATGCCAATTGAATCCTCCTCGTTCTCCTTCTCTTCCTCGTCCTCGACATTTCAATTCCGATTACGAGAACGAAATCATCCCGGTGAACTTTGGACTTTGGACTTTGGGCTTTGGACTTTAACCTTCGCGCGATGTCGCAAATGTTGAAATCGTCCGGCGCGATGGCTGCCGCCACGTTGTTGAGCCGCCTGCTCGGCATGGTGCGCGAAATCATCTATGCGAGGTTCATGGGCGACGGCTGGGTGGCCGGCGCATTCCAGTTCGCGTTCACGATCCCGAATCTATTCCGGCGGCTGCTTGGCGAAGGGGCGCTGACGGCGGCGTTCATCCCGATTTTCAAGGAGAAGGAGAAAATCCATGGCGAACGCGAAATGTGGCGCGCGGCCAACGCCGTCATTTCTGGCCTTGTCATCGCGGCGTCGGTGATCATCGGAATCGTGATGCTTGGAATTTCCCTAACGCTGGACTTCCATCATTTCTCTGAAAAGACTGAACTCATGCTGCAGCTGCTGAGGGTGATGTTTCCCTACATGATGCTCGTGTGCCTCGCTGCGGCGTTCATGGGGATGCTCAACGCCCGCGGCCATTTTTTCATCCCGGCGATGGGCGCGACGATGCTCAACATCGTGATGATCGCGTCCGTGCTGTGGTTCGCGCCGCGAATGGGAACGCAATTGCACGAGCAAATTTTTGCGCTTGCCTACGGGGTGCTCGCGGCGGGCGTGGCACAGGCGATGTTTCAACTGCCGACGCTCTGGCGCGACGGGTTCCGCTATGAATGGGTTTCGCCGCTGAAAAATGAAACCGTCCGGCTGGTTGTGACGCGGATGATTCCGGGAACCATTGGCGTCGCGGCCTTTCAGCTTAACGTAACGCTCGTGCTGGCGGTGGCGTTCTGGGTCAGCCCGCAAATCGTTGCGTCATTCAATTACGCCGTTCGGCTGATGGAACTGCCGCAGGGGATGTTCGGGATTTCGCTCGCCACCTACCTGCTGCCGACGCTTTCGGGCCTGGCTGCTGAAAAAAAATATCCGGAGTTTCGCGCGACGCTGCGGCACGGCGTCGGATCGCTGCTGTTTTTGAACTTGATAGCGGCGACCTTGCTCGTGGTGCTGGCTGAACCGATCGTGCGGCTGATTTATGAGCACGGAAAATTCGACGCCGATTCGACCATCCGCACGATGCGTGCGCTGCAATGCCTTGCGCCGGGACTTGTCGCATTTTCCACGGTCAACATTCTTGCGCGCGCCTTTTATGCGCTCGGAGACACAAAAACGCCGATGAAAATCAGCATCTTTTGCCTAGCGCTGAATCTGATTCTGGCCGTCGCACTCGTCGAGCCGTTGCGGCAGGCCGGACTCGGAATCGCAAATACAGCGACCTCCATTTGCAATGTCGGGCTGCTGTTCTTTGCGCTGCAAAAAAAACTCGGGAGGCTGGAGATGGAATCGTTGCAGAAAACGTTATTGCCCTTGATATTGGGCGGATTAGTCGCCGGGACGATTGCGTGGTGCGGCTGGCAGTTTTGGGAAGGCAAATTCGGTCACGATACGATTGCGCTGAAAATCGGCGCGGTTTTCGTCCCGGCAATTGCGGCGGGTTTGATTTATGGAATGCTTGCGCTGGCGTTCAAAGTTCCTGCATCGAAGGAAATGCTGGATTTTGCGCTGCAAAAATTTCGCGCCAAGGCCCAAAGCTAAACCGGAACAACCGCCGTCCAGCAATCCGACCCGAATTTCGATTTGAATTTTTCTGCAAGTGATTCGGCGGCGGAAATATTTTCCGTAATCGCAAAGGTCGTCGAGCCGCTGCCGGACATCAATGCGGCCAGCGCGCCGTTTGCGAGGAGAAATTCCTGGAACAGCGCGAGAATTGGAAATTTTTCCAAAGAGGGCGCCTCGAGTGAATTGTAAAAGGCGTCAGCGGCACCGGCCAAATTTTTAGATTGGAGTTTTTCGATTAATTCATTTGCGCGGCCGGCTTTGCCGTTCAACGCGTCGGGAAACCGAGCAAGGTTTTGATAGGCCCATGGGGTGGAAATGCCGAAGCCGGGATGGATCAGCAGGAATGCCTTGCCGCGCAGCGCTGGAAAATTTGCGAGAGGCTGGATTTTTTCGCCGCGACCGGTGGCCAGCGCTGGCTTGTGCTGGAGAAAAAACGGGATGTCAGAGCCGAGTTCCGCTGCAATTTTATGGAGTTTTTCATGCGCGAGAGGCATGCCGAAAAGTTCATTGAGCGCGAGGAGCGTCGTGGCGGCGTTGCCGCTGCCGCCGCCAAGTCCGGCGGCGAGCGGTATTTTTTTCTCCAGGTGAATTTTGACGGCGTCGCGGATTTTTACCGCAGAGAGAAAATCTTTAGCCGCGCGGTAAACAAGGTTTTTTGAATTTACTGGCAGGCCTTTGTCGCTGCACGAAAGTTGAATCCCTTTTCCGCCACGCTCAAAAGCCAGCTCGTCACAAAAATCTACCGGCTGCATGACGGTTTCCAGTTCATGAAATCCGTCGGGCCGCTTGCCGAGTATGTTCAACAGAAGGTTGACCTTGCAGGGCGATTTTTTTTCTAACGGCATGGGCATTTTAGAAAAGCAAAACGCGCCAACGAAAAATGGCTGGCGCGTTGAGCAAAATTAAACCAGCCGCGTTCAGTTGTCGAAAACGGTGAACCGGTTGCCGGGAATCCAAGGCGCAACGTCGCCACCACTGAAACCGGTGTGCGTGTCCGTGTCCAACAGCCCCGTCGATGGCAATCCTGGTTTGTAACTGTCTGGATAGATCGTATGAGGCTTCAGGTGCGCAGTGTCTATGGGCCCATAGGTGTCATAGTCTTTATGATTTGGTATCGGAAAGGTCACGACTTCCCAGAGGCCGACGCCGGTGCGTTCGACAGTGCGATCAAACCCATGAATGGCACCGGTGGTATAGCCCACGCTAGGCGAGTCAAAAATCGAAGTCTGCTCGATGGAACGGCGCATTTCGCCGCCGCGCACAATCTCGAACGAATTTGTAATGCCGCGCCCGAGTTTTTCTTCGGGCCCTGCGCAACCGGTGATAAAGAAGCCGACCACGACGGCAAGAGCGAGAAAAGGAATTATATTTCGCATACGATTTTCAGTTGATGAATTGAGCCTACGCCTAAATCGGATTTTGTAAAGTGCGTTTTATGATTCAACGCGTTTTCTATCCCGACGCTCCCAATACCACGCGACCCAGACGCTGATTTCAAAGAGGACTTGCAGGACGACGGCCATGACGACCTGCGTGAACGGTTCCGGCGTCGTCAGCAGCGCGCCTAGAATCAGGTTGATGACGATCATGTAGCGGCGCAGCGCCGTGAGCTTTTGATAATCAAGGATGCCAATCTTCACCAGGGCCAGCAGAACCACGGGCAGTTCAAATCCCAATCCCATGCCGAGCAGAAATTTTGTAACGAAGCTGAAATAAGTCTCAGCACGCCATTCGGGAACTTTCACACCCATCCAGAGCGCCCACCATTCGGCGAACTTGAGCGCCCGCGCCAGGACAAAAAAATAGCAGAACGCCACGCCCGCGAGAAACAG
>PKZR01000144.1 GCA_003133815.1 Limisphaerales bacterium
GCCCAACTGGTCGAGCACAAATTCCTTGAACGAGCCATCGGGCATTGGCTTCAATCATCCGGCCCTTCAAGCCTGCCTGGGCTTGGTTTCCTCGAGTTCCTTGACCATCTTGTCCATGGCTTCGGGCGAAATGCCATGAGAAATCTTGATCTGCAAATGGTTCTTCAGGAATTCCTCCAATGTCATCCATTTGCCCTCGATGCGGATGCGTTGCGACCACGCGCAAATCACCTGCAACTGTCCGTGCAGCTTCTCGATTTCCGCCGCCGATTGACGCAGGTCGGCCAGCGCCATCTCCAGTTCCCGCCGGGCGCGGGCCTGTTCCTTGAGATTGCACCGCAGACTCTGCACAACCATCCCGAGGATCACAAAGCAGCTGAACTTGATGAACATGTTCCAATACCAATACAACTTGCTGGAATAGGGATGGCCGACGGAGATGTCTATGATACCCCAGGTCAGCGCACAGAGCAGTGCCAGCACCAGGACATCCCGACGGCGCATATTCCATGCGCAGATTGAGACGGGAATGAAATAGAAAACATCCATGTAGAGCTCGTAGCCGGTGATGTAATCAAAATAACCCACCACCACCAGGCTGGCTAGGCTGGCTGCAAAGAACCGGAAGCTCGTTAAATTTTCAGGTTTGTCCATGATCGGGAACCGCATCATCAACCGCCTAGATTATCCACATCTCCCTTTCGGACATCTTACCATGATATCCTGCGAATCAAAGTGAGCTTGCCGTACGCCGATTCTTTATCAAGAGCAAAGCAGTGAAATTGTTCGCAAGACCGTCACGCGCGCAACTCCGGCAATGTGCCCGGCTGTGGACACACAATTTTGACGGATGCGCCGTCACCTCACAACCGCAGCAGGCAGAAACCGAAATCAACCGTGCGGCCCGTGGGCGTTGTCGCCACCGGCACCGACGGCATCAGCGAATAGAGCATCCGCCGGCCGTCCTGAGGATCAGGCTTCACCGCCAGCAACCCCGCCGCGCGCATCAATACCAGGTGCTTGAGCGTGGCGTCGAGCCGCAAACGGGCATGACCTTTGAGGCTTGTCGCGCAGAGAGATCCGCCGCCCGTCAGCGCCGTCAGCATCCGCCGCCNNGGAAGTGCGGCGTCGGGCATCCCTGAATCTTTCAAAAATATCCGCCTTCGCGCAAGCCAACATTCCGGTGCAATAAATAAATCCCGCCAACATGAAAATAAATGTTGCGAAGCTTCTCAAAAAGTTCGCCGAACCGAAACTGCGCTCCCCCCAGGTTTCTTGAATTATCACCCGAACCAAAAATGTGATTTTGAAACCTTCTTAACATCGGTGACGAACAGAAAATACAATCTGCCAAGCTCCTTGAAACAGGCCATGAACGGTTCGTTGGGTTCAAAAAACTCTCTTTAGGAGGCGACGAACGGATAATGCAAGCCCCAAAACTCCTTAATCAATGTGACGACCGAATAATACAATCCCCCAGCCTCCTTAAAATAGGCAGCGACCGAAGAATACAATCCTCAAGCCTCCTTAAACTAGGACCCGAACCGATAATACAAGCCCCAAAGCTCCTTAAACAAGGCGACGACCAGAAAATACAATCTGAAAAACTCCTTAAGATAGGCGACGACCGGATTATGCAAGCCCCAAAACTCCTTAAACTAGGACCGGAGCGAAGGATACAAGCTGCAAAGCTCCGCAATCATGCTGGTTTTTAGTGAATAGGATCATTTTTCCCCCATTTTGACCGATATTTTACAAAATTGTCGGACGAGCGGCAACTTTGCCATGTCAATGAGCGGCATAGCGGTGTAACCGAGCAACTTTGGCAACGTGACTAACGGGTCGTCAGGCCGCCACAGAGTGGCGGTGGAAATTAGCCGGGGACAACGTCCCCGGTTGCCATGAAGAATGAATCACGTCCCGGGAGGGACAGGGGAAGTTTCCGCCGTCCCTTCAGGACGGGTGGTGATCGTGCGCCAGAAACCCGGCACGCTGTGCCGGGCTAATTTCCGATGTCCCTTTCGGGACGCCACGACGCATCAACGGGTCAGCACAAATTCCATGAACGAGACATCGTGCGGATGTTTATCGCGACAATTGTTGTAGAGTCGAGCCTGTGGCTCGAACTGATTCGGCCACAGGCCGAACGCTACACCAAGACTTCGCCCGCGCGCGCAACTCCGGCAACGCGCCCAACTGGTCGAGCACAAATTCTTTGAACGTGTCGTCAGGCACTATTTATTTATCGTTGTCATGGAGACGTATGATTTGGCAGCGTCGGCGGTTTCCAAATGGTGTAATCGCTTGGCACTTCAAAAATTGAAGGGTCAACCGGTTCTTCCTTTATCGAAACCAGAGTCGTCGTGATTGTCTGCACCAATTGTGTCATTGTAACAGTCATCTTTGATTTCACCAGTATGCCCGGCAAAGAATTCATTGTGGGCTGCATACCATTACCTAAAATAGAGACATCCGCTTTCTCAAATTGGGCAAAATATGGCTTAATTTTTTCATAATTAGGAAAATCTTTGACAATCCAAAGAACTTCGGTCATCCCGTTTGTGCCAACCCAAAATCGTTTAGGAGCAGACCAGTTGTAAATTTCCGCAGCGTAACCGCCTATTTTTTCGGATTTGCCGGTATCCGACGGTTGTGACAGTGCAGCATCATTGTCTCTAGCATCTTTTCGTTTCATGTTCTTTGTGAATGTCTTTTGCGGATGCATCAAAATGAAGGAGTCGCCCGTTTTTCCATCTTTAATCATACTCATGTCTCCGGATTCTCCGCCAACGGTATCTTGCCGAATTTTATCTCCGTGTATTTTTATCGTCATGGTCAAGATGTTGGTCTGATTTCCAAAGCTCACCTGTTCTTGCATAACCAAATCTGCCCGCACAGCAACGATGGTTGAAATTAGAATGAGGAGCGTGATTTTATATTTCATAACAGGATTATCTTTTCTGCGCTTCCTTCGCCCAGGTGTCTTTCAAAGTGATTGTCCGGTTGAAAATCAGCGAAGAATTTTTATCGGGCGCGAACGAGGCGCACCTGACCTTTTTCTCCCAAGATCAGCGGCAGGCCAAGCCGGGCATTTTCCGCGCGCAGTTGCCGCGCCACGCGGCGGAACGCGCGTTCGGCGCGGGCGACGAAGGCGGGAGCTTTGTTCGCTTTGCGCGGGCGATGTCCGTTCTGCTTCATACGTCAATCAACTGCTGCACGGATTTTATATCATGCGTGGTGGAAATGGCGAGCCGTTTCACCGGCAGTCCACGGCTGTCCCAAACCGCCCAGCGCGTTGCCAACGGCAAATAGTCGGTGAGCAGATGGACGAGGCTGCGCTTGAAACGGCGGCGAATGTCGGCGGCAGGAACGTGATGCCCGCCCATGCGCACGCGCTGACGCACGCGCGCGACTGCTTGCTCCGCGCTGGCGAGCCAGAGGTAGTGCAACTCGATTTCGTAACCGAGCCGCCGGGCGCGCTGGAAAAGCCGGATGTAAGTTTTGCCGCTCAAGGTGCTTTCCAGCGCGAAGGTCTCACGGCGGCGAAGACATTCATCAACTTGCGTGAGCAACAGACGCGCGGCGCGAACCGCACCGGCACTGGGTTTCAGCGGTGAGATTCCGCGCGCGAGTTCATCCGCATTCAGGAAACGAAGGCACTTCACTTCCGTCGGCAAAAATTCTTTGGCGAAGGTGGTTTTTCCCGCGCCGTTGCATCCGGCAATCAAATAAATCGTTGGCGGGATTGTGGCCATTTAACTTTTCTGCGCTTCCTTCGCCCAAGTGTCTTTCAGCGTAATCGTCCGGTTAAAAACAAATGACGAGTGATGAGTCGGGAGTGACGAGTCTTTGTCCAAGGTGAAATAGCCGATGCGCTCGAATTGGTAGCGGTGCTCCGCACTGGCACCACTTAAAGATGGCTCCAACTTCGCTGTGATCACTTCCAGCGAGTGCGGGTTGAGGACGGATTTGAAATCGCGTCCGTCCTTCTCCGGCTCGGCCTCGGTGAAGAGCCGGTCGTAAAGNNAGGTCGGCGGTGCAGCGCAGTTCGGTGATGTTGCCGCCGGCATCCTTCACCACTTCGTCGCATTTGATGATGTAGGCGTATTTCAACCGCACTTCGCCGCCGGGTTTGAGCCGGAAGAATTTCGGTGGCGGCACTTCCTTGAAATCGTCCTGCTCGATGAACAGTTCGCGGCTGAAGGGAATCTTCCGTTTGCCCGCAGTCTCGTCCTCAGGATTGTTGACGGCATCGAGTTCCTCAACCTTGCCTTCGGGATAATTGGTGATGACGACCTTGATGGGGCGCATCACGGCGAGGCGGCGCAGAGAGCGTTTGTTCAAGTCTTCACGGATGGTGTGTTCCAAAACTGCAACGTCGGTCAGTCCGTTGTATTTGGTGATGCCGATGTTGTAGGCAAAGGCGCGCAACGCTTCAGCCGTCACACCACGACGGCGGATTCCGCATATCGTCGGCATGCGCGGATCGTCCCAGCCGGTGACGAGATTTTCCTGCACGAGCTGCATGAGCTTGCGCTTGCTCATGACGGTGTAATTGAGCGAGAGCCGGGCGAACTCGTATTGATGCGGCAGTGGGCGCGGAAGGCCGAGGCTTTCGAGAATCCAGTCGTAAAGCGGGCGGTGCACCTCGAATTCGAGCGTGCAGATGCTGTGCGTGACGCCTTCGATGTAGTCGCTCAGGCAATG
>PKZR01000235.1 GCA_003133815.1 Limisphaerales bacterium
CAAACTCATTCGCCGGCACCACATATCTCACGAACGGCACGCTGCAACTGGCGAACACCCTCGCGTTGCAAAACAGCACCTTGATTGACAACGATGCCACTGGCTCCGTGGCTTTCAACGGAATCACGTCGGCGACTTTCGGTGGATTGAGCGGCTCGCAAGGCATTAACCTGATGAATGTGGCATCTGCGCCGGTGGTCCTGACCGTCGGTAGCAACAACGCATCCTCAACTTACCTTGGCGGATTCAGCGGGGGCGGTTCGTTGATCAAGGTGGGCACGGGCACACTTACATTATCGAATGCAAATTACACTGGAAACACGTCCGTGAATGACGGCGGCACCTTGACCGTTGCGAGTGGTTCCTTTGGTTCGTCCACTGGCACGATCACTGTTGGGAGTGACGTGTCGGGGGTAAATTCCGTCGCTACGTTGAACCTTACTGGCGGCAAGGCCTTCGCCAATGTGCTGAACTTAGGCGTGCAGGCCAACGAAACCGGTGCCAATGCGGACATCACCGGCTCCGGCTCGGCCGTCTTTTCCGCCGTCAACAATGGATCATCTTCCAATACCGGCGGGAATCTTACCATCAACACCACCGGAACGGTTGCCTTGGGAGCGGCCACTTTTGACCGGGACGCCGGAGCCAACACCACGCAAAATACGGCCGGCGGTTTGATCGTCAACAGTGGCACAGTCACCGCAACGAGTCTCTCAGCAGCCTCCAGTGTTGGGTTAAGATCTTCGGATATCAATGTGAATGGCGGTTCGCTGACCATTGGAACCACTGCATCAACGGGCGCTTTTAAGATAGCTGCTGGCGTTGGTAACGGAGCTTTAACCATGACCGGCGGCACGCTGACGTATTTGGGAATGGACGGCCTGCTGCTCGGCAATAATGCGACCACCGCCACCGCGACAAGTCTCGCGTCCATCACCGGAGCCAGTTCGGTTGCCATGCTGACGGGGGTCACGCTGAACGCCATCAATTCCGCCACGGCAACAAGCAAGCTTACATTGGGCACCGGCGCAACGCTCTACTTGGGCGGCGTAGGACTTGTCATTAATCAACCGAGCGCGATTGTCTATGCTTCGCTTGGAACCGCAACTGTGGGAGCCATTACGAACTGGACTTCCTCTGCGCCCATAACGTTGACAGGAGCCATAATTTTTCAGGCGGCAGATGCTTTGAACGTGGGCCATGGCATTTCTCTGGGCGGCATTTTATCAGGCAGTGGTGGATTAACCAAGACCGGCGCAGGCGCGTTGACATTGAGCGGAAACAATACTTACGCCGGCGGCACCATGGTCAGTGCGGGCACGTTGCTGGCAAACAATTTGGTTGGCAGCGCGACCGGTGCGGGCGCAATCTCGGTGGCCGGCGCCAGCACGCTGGGCGGTAACGGAATTATTTCCGGTGCCGTGACGGTGAATTCCGGCGGCGGATTTGCGCCAGGCAATCCGCTGGGTGTTTTGACCGTCAGCAACAACCTGACACTGGTTGCGGGAAGCACGACGTTCGTTCGCGTCGGTCATTCACCTCTTACGAACAACGCTACAATAGTTTCCGGCATCTTGACCGAAGGCGGCACGCTTAACGTGACCAACATCGGTGTGGGTGCATTCACGGCAGGCGACAGTTTTAAATTATTCAACGCTGCCAGTTACTCCGGTTCCTTCAGTGGATTTGTTCTGCCACCGCTGAACTCAAATCTGGTTTGGAACACAAACCTGCTGAACATTTCAGGCACGCTCACGGTGGCAGCTTATTTGCCACCCGCAGTAGGAAGCGTAGCCATCACCGGAAGCAACTTGAACATTAGCGGGTCGGGCGGAATTCCTTATTGGACGTATTACATTCTTGCCTCGACCAACCTTGCCTCGGCCCAATGGACGATAATTGTAACCAATCAATTCGACGCAAATGGCAATTTCGCCCAGGCCGTTACGAACGTCACCAGTCCGCTTCAATCGCAGGCATTTTACAGGTTGCAGCTCCAGTAAATACACGCAGTTAAAACATCCTGTAAATGGTGGTTCGGTGTTTGGCTTCCAACATCTCCCATAATTTTGGAATTTATTGCTGATGCTAGAACATCCTTTTTAGCCGACTGGTCGCTAAGAATAGAGTGCGGACTTGGTGGGTAAATCTTGGCCCTTCCAGAGCGTTAGTTCCCGGTGGTATTTGGGGCCGCTTGCAGCACCCATGTGCAGTGATCGCTCAGAGTCTTGCCTCTGGTGGTTCCAATCGCCTCGATCTGATTGTCGCCGGGTTGCAGCGTCACGTTCTCCCAACGGAAGACATGCACCTTGTCGGGCTGAACGGCTGGGATTTCAAGGCCGTTGACCTTTAATTGCACGGATGGCAGGTTGGAATATATTTTGATCTCGGTGGTCGGTTGTTTACGCGGTGTCATGCGCCGGGAGGTGATGTAAATCATCGGCTCTTCGCTCCAGTTGGCCTGATAGAAGAAATAGACATCCTTTTTGACCGCGCGATCCTGTGTGACCATGCCCTTGTCATTGATACCGACCGTGCCACCTTCATTTTTTTGCGTGGAAGCGAAATCGAACATCGTCCAGATGAAGCTGCCCCACAAATTTGGATTGGCTACGATCTGCGCGTAGTCAACTTCGTGGACGGCGGCTTGATATTCTTCGGGATGCAATGGCCCGCCGGCCATCACCCTTGAGCCTACCCACTTGATCGGGCCTTCCTGATGCTGGAATGGGTTGCCGCCGGCACCGTATTCGCTGAGCGCGGTTCGCCGGCCGATTTCCTTGGAGAATTGGTTGATGGTGTCGTCTGGTCCGGGCGCGGCGGGGCCATACCAGCCGGGATAGATGTTGTAACAAGGCCAGTCTGGAATCAGGTTATATGATTTGTTCATATGGTCCGTGGCCGCGACAATCACGCGCGAGGGATCCAGTTCTTTGATCAACGACTTCAAATTTTTTAGCATCGTGTCGGGCGGAGGCGTCGGTAGGTTGCCCAGCTCGTTGAACAATCCCCAAAACGCGACTGAAGGATGGTTGTAAAGTTGCAGAATCATCTCGCGGGCTTCAAGCTCGCTGCCGACGGTGAATGCGGGCGTGTCGTTGATGGTTCTGACCAGCGATACTTCGTCCCACATCAACAGACCGCTTCGATCCGCCAAATCGTGCCAGGTTCCGCTCTGGGGATAATGCGTATTCCGCACGGCAGTCACACCCATACCCAAAATCAAATCGGCGTCCTGTTGGTGATCTTCCGTTGAAAGCGCCCAGCCTTCGTCGCGCCGATCCTGATGCCGGCTCACGCCGTGGATCGGATAAGGATTTCCATTTAGCAAAAATCCCTGCGCCTGAGTGATCGCGACCGTGCGCAATCCGAGCGGCTGAACCATTTCGTCAGCCACGTCATTTCCCCGATGGACGCGAACGGTGACGGTATAAAGATACGGATCTTTTCGTGCGTTCCATCGGTGTGGATTGGAAATGTCCAGAACCTCCGTCGCCGGCACGGTCTGGCCTGCCGCGATGGTTTGAGTTTGCGTATGCTGGGCGATGACGGTTCCGCTTGCATCCTTAATTATCGTTTCAACCTGCGGAGATTGGCCAGTTGTCTCGCCGTTGGAGATTAACGATTTTATTTCGACGCTGGCGTGCTGGTCGTCCAGCGATTTGATTGTCTCATAAATGCCGGGCGAGGCGAAATCGAGCGGCGTGATGCACACTTCATCGGTCACGATAATTTTCACCGGACGATAGATTCCGCCGTCCATGTTGAAATCGCCGGAGAGCGGCGGCACATCCGGCTGGTTAGAGTTATCAACCCGGACGCGCAGTTCATTCGCCTGACCAAATTTCAGATGTGACGTCAGTTCAAAACAGAAGGCCGTGAACGCGCCGCGATGCTCGCCGACGGATTCACCGTTGAGATAAACATGGGCGACAATCGAGGCCGCCTCGAAACGGATGAAGACCCGTTTCCCCTGCCACGCCGCTGGCACATCCAACGAACGCTCATACCAGCACGCCCCGCGAAAATAGCCGCCTGCAACCGTCGGATTTCCCCGCACACCCATTTGCGCATCCAGATTGTTCCAAGTATGCGGAACCGTGACAGCATCCCAATTCCCGGTTGGCGCTGCGGAATCGACGTCTTGCTTGATAAATTTCCAATCCTTCGCCAGATCAATACATGTTCGCTTGGCCATGACGGTGCTGGCACAACAGAAAAGAAGGATTGAAACGGTCGGAAAAAATGGCAACAAGTGGCGAAGATTCATAGATTTTTATAATATTGGCATTGTAGGTGAAATTGGCAAAAAAGCTGTCAAAAAATAAAATAATTGATTCAAAAAATATTATGATGCCTCTGCAAAACGCGTGGCTGCGACGCCCTCGTCGCCGAAGCCATAGGCATTCCATTGAATTCGCCTTTCACCCACAGCAACGAGGCGTCGTTTCTACCCTTTTGTATAGGTCTAATTATCTCAAACATGAAAGTCTAATAAACTGTTGACAAAAATCATAATCATCCGATAATAACGACAACAAGAGTCGTTATAATGGTAAATCATAATAGATGCGTGTGCGGCATTTAATTTTGTAATAAGCCGATAAATTTAATATTCTGTATTTTAATTTGTAATGTTTTTTGAGTTTTTAAACGACCAATCATATCGCATATATGAGTGAAGCGCAGAAAAAGAACCCAGTTGATGGGGGTGAGCATTTGAAATGGTTGGAATTAGTCATCCAACACGTTGGATCATTGCGTTACGGCGTGGTGGAAATCGTCGTGCATGATTCTCACGTAATCCAGATTGAGAAGACCGAACGTGTGCGCTTGGAAAAAAGCGCCGACAAAGAAAAGTAGTATAAAATTTAACAATTTGCAGGCTGCTGACCGGTCAACCGGAAGTTCCCATGAAAATAATAGACAAATTATTTATGCAGAACTGGATTCAGAAATTGGCTTGTGCGTGGCTCGTGACAGGTTTGCTGTCGCTGACAAGTTCAACTTTTGCGGCTGAAATAAAAATTCTAAACGTCTCCTACGATGTGACACGGGAATTTTATCAGGACTACAACACGGCGTTCGCGGCTTATTGGAAAGAAAAAACCGGTGACACAGTGACGGTCAGCCAATCTCACGGCGGTTCAAGCAAGCAGGCGCAATCGGTCGTCAACGGACTTGAAGCGGACGTAGTGACGATGAACCAGTCGCCGGACATTGATGTTCTGTACACGAGCGGCGGATTGATTCCGGCAAATTGGGCGGTGCGGCTGCCAAATAAAAGTGTGCCTTACACTTCGACGATTGTTTTTGTCGTCCGCAACGGCAATCCGAAGAACATTAAAAATTGGGACGACCTCATTCGACCTGATGTTTCAGTTGTCATTCCAAATCCGAAAACATCCGGCAACGGGCGGTATAGTTATCTGGCGGCGTGGGGCTATGCGCTGAAGAAATCCGCCAGTGACGAAAAGCAGGCGCGCGATTTTGTTTCAAAACTTTTTGCGAACGTGCCTGTGCTCGACACCGGTGGTCGCGGTGCAACGACGACATTTGCTGATAGAGGCATCGGTGATGTGCTGCTGACTTTTGAAAATGAGGCTGCGTTAATTCAGAAACAATTCCCCGACGACGGACTGCAGGTAGTCCTTCCGCGCATAAGCATACTTGCAGAAAATCCGGTGGCTTGGGTGGATCACAACGTGGAGCGGCATCACACCGAGGCCGTGTCGCGCGCTTATCTCGAATTTCTTTATAGCGACGCCGGCCAGGAATTGGCGGCACGGATTAGAAAAAATCCGGCATTTCATCTTTGACAAATGTTGTTTATGGCAGGAATGCCTTGCCGTCCCGGCTTTGGATGTTGTGTACTGCATAAGTCTCATGTAAATCAGAAGCAGAGGGATTGGCCACTTCGACATCACCCTCTGCGGGAGCACCACGGCGTAACCGTCAAAATAGCGAATTGCTGATTCTGAACTGATTGCGATATTTTCCCGCTGGAACCATGGCTTTTCCAATGGGAAAAGTCATTTTTCCGGTCGGAAAGGAGGCAATTCCTATTGGAAAGGTGCCGATTCCGACTGGAATCATGGCAATTCCTGTCGGAAAGATGATGATTCCTGCTGGAANNATGCCCGTTCGACAAGCGCTTGCGTCACGGCAGGCAAACGCCCATCCTTGTCCGACTTAAAAATTGATCGCCATGAAAAAACTTTGCTGGATTTTACCGCTCGCGCTCGCCGTCTGTCTTCACGCTGCGGAAACTGCGCCGACAAATTCTGCGTCCGCCGACACCAACGCGCCCGCCAAAAATGACGCGGCAACCATTCCCGACGCCACGCACAAACCCGTCTTCACCACAAACACGGTTGCCATCGCAGGCCAGCGTGTCACTTATGTAGCCGAGACCGGAATGCTGCCGATCTTGAAAAAGGACGGCACGACCAGCGCGTCGGTTTTTTACGTCGCCTACACGCGGCAGGGACAGACGAACAAATCGGCGCGGCCGATTACATTTTGTTTCAACGGCGGTCCCGGCTCGGCTTCCGTCTGGCTGCACCTCGGCGCGCTCGGCCCGCGCCGGGTGAAGATGAACGAGGACGGAACGCTCCCGCCGCCGCCGTTCGGTCTGGTGGACAACGAATATTCCATTCTGGACAAAAGCGACCTGGTTTTCATTGACCCGGTGGCGACAGGTTTCAGCCGTGCGGCGAAGGATGAAAAAGCGGATGAATTTTTTGGCGACGCCGAAGATATGGATTCCGTCGGCGAATTAATCCGGCTCTCGACCACGCGGCACGAACGCTGGCTCTCCCCGAAAT
>PKZR01000134.1 GCA_003133815.1 Limisphaerales bacterium
TCGGGCAAATTCAAATTGGCAACTGCGCTCATGGTTTCATTTTCACGCAAAGAAGCTGCTGGCGCAAAATAATTCTAGGCAAGCTGCTTATGGCGGAAGCAGGTCACGAGATGGTCGTTGACCATGCCGACGGCCTGCATGTTCGCGTAGCTAATCGTCGAGCCGACGAACTTGAAGCCGCGCTTTAGTAAATCCTTGCTCATCGCGTCGGAGATTTCCGTCCGGGCCGGAACTTCCTTCATGCTTTTCCGGCGGTTGACGATGGGTTTGCCGGCCACGAACTGCCAGAGGTATTTGTCGAAACTGCCGAATTCCTCGCGCACTTTCAGGAACGATTTGGCGTTCTGAATGGTGGCGGCAATTTTCAGCCGGTTGCGGATGATGCCTGCATTGTTCATCAACTCGGCGATTTCCGGTCTCCGTATCGCGCGATTTTTTCCGCTTCGTAATTGTCAAAGGCGGCGCGGTAATTTTCCCGCTTGTTCAATACCGTCTGCCAGCTCAAACCCGCCTGCGCGCCTTCGAGAATCAAGTATTCAAACAACAGGCGGTCATCATGAACCGGCACGCCCCACTCGGTGTCATGGTAGTGAATCATGTTCTCCACCGTCGGCCACGGACAACGAATCTTTTCCGTTTTCATGTGACGGATTTGGCGGCGGCGATGAATGCCTTCATCTTCGCATGATTTTTCTTGCCGGGCGAAATTTCAACTCCGCTCGAAACATCTACGGCAAACGGCCGGACTTTCCTCACGGCTTCGGCGACGTTTTCCGGCGTCAATCCGCCCGCGAGGAAAATAGGTTTGCCGAATTTTTGCGCTTCGACGGCCTGGTCCCAATTGAATTGTTCGCCTGTGCCACCGAGTCCGCTCTTGGAATGGGCGTCGAGCAGAAAGGCGTCGGTTTGAAAATTCGCCAGCGCCTTCAACGACTCCGCGTCGCGCACGCGCAGGGCTTTGATGCTCATCAGGCTGAATTGCGTGCAGAATTCCGAGGTCTCATCGCCGTGAAATTGCAGCAGGCTCAAGTTGCATTCGCCGATGGCGCGGGTGACCAGCGCCTCCTCGGGATTCACGAACACGCCGACGCGCATCACGAACGGCGGCAGCGCGCGGGAAATCTCCACGGCCTGGGCGACTGTGAGATAACGTGGACTTTTTTCGTAGAAATTCAGTCCTATCATGTCCGCGCCGGCCTCGGCGGCGGCCAGCCCATCGGCGACATTGGTGACGCCGCAAATTTTCACCCGCGTTCTCATGGGCGTTTTATTTAACCCAATTTCACTGCGTCCGCGAACTTTTTGTCTCGTCGCCGCGCGGCATTTCTTCAAATATAAGCCGGATGCCGCGCACGATTTACTTCGATTACAACGCCACCACGCCGCTGGACCCGGCGGTGCGCGAGGCGATGCTGCCGTATCTGGGCGAAGTCTGGGGCAATCCTTCAAGCGTCCATCATGTCGGGCGAAAAGCGCGGGCGTTGCTGGACGACGCACGCGACCGTGCGGCGAATTTTCTGGGTGCAAAGCCGAGCGAAATCATTTTCACGAGCGGCGGAACGGAGTCTAACAACCTAGCGATTTTCGGAACGGCGCGGGCGCTCAAATCGAAAGGCAGACATTTAATCACTTCTTCTGTCGAGCATGACGCGGTGCTGCAATCGTTCGACTACTTGGAGAAAAAGGAAGGGTTTGAAGTCACGCGGTTGACGGTCAATTCCGAAGGCCGCGTTTCGCCGGACGATTTGATAAAGGCGATTCGCGCGGACACGATTTTGGTCTCAATCATGGCGGCGAACAATGAAATCGGCACGATCCAGCCGGTCGCGGAGCTGGGCGCGATTTGCCGCGATCGAGGAATTATTTTTCACACGGACGCGGTCCAGTGGTTTGGCAAAGAGCCGTTTGAAAACATCGGGCAATTCAACGCGGATTTGGTTTCCGTCTGCGCGCATAAATTTCACGGGCCTAAAGGCGCAGGACTGCTTTACATCAAATCACCGCTGCATCCCGATCCTGTCTTTTTTGGTGGAGGACACGAGAATGAGCGCCGCGCCGGCACGGAAAATCTCGCTGGTATAATCGGTTTGATTGCTGCGCTGGAAAGATTTATAAAGCCGCCGGTTTTCGAGAAATCAAAACTGTTACCGCTCGCGGATTCTTTGTTTTCTGCCATTGAAAAAATTGATGGTTGTGAAATTGTCAGTCCTAAATCTCGCGCTTCTAAACTCAATGGCGAGATGCCTGTGTCACTTTGTCTGGCTAACATCATTTCCTTCGTCGTTCGCGGCGCGGACAGCATTGCGCTTTTGGCAGGTTTGGACGTTGAAGGCATTTGCGCGTCGAGCGGTTCGGCCTGTTCGGCTGGTTCGATTGAGCCGTCGCACGTCATCTTGGCGATTTGTAAATCAGATTTGGCGAATTCCCTCGTTCGTTTTTCGCTTGGCCGACAAAATACTGTGGGTGAAGTTGAATTTGTTTGCTACTCTTTGCCGGATATCATCCGCCGCGCACAACTTGGCAAATAAACGACTCACCTTGTGTGAATAGCTGACCAACAACGCGAACAACTTTCACTTCCAAATTTATTAAGTTTCTTTATCTTAACTTCTGCGATGACTCAAAAATCACAAAACCCAGTGGCCGCCTTGACACGCGGAGTTGTTTGTCTTATTCACAACCCTTAATAATAAGAGAATTTTTAAGAAAAGAATTTACTATTAAACGAACATGAAACTCACGATCTCTAAAGAACAGATTCTTGCCGGGTTGCAGGCTGTCCAAAACGTCGTCAGCACCCGCACCACGCTGCCAATATTATCCAACGTATTGTTGCGTGCGGAAAATGGGAACGTTGAATTCACAGCCACAGATCTGGACGTGACAGTAGCTTGCTCTGTCGAGGCGAAAGTTTCCAAATCCGGCGCGACGACTGTGCCGGTGAAAAAACTTTTCGGAATAGTGCGCGAAATGAATGGAAACGAAATAGATTTGGAGACCGACGAAAAGAACATCACTTCCATCCGCAGTGGATCGTCGTTTTACAAAATTCACGGACTAGGGGCGGATGAATTTCCACCGCTGCCAAAATTTAAAGACGACAAGAAAGTAGCGCTTCAGCAGGAAAACGTCCGGGCGATGCTGAAAAAAACCTCTTTCGCGGTTTCCACCGACGAATCACGCTACGTTCTAAACGGCATTTTCATCAGCCTCAAGGAAGGCAAGATGACGCTCGTCGCCACCGACGGCCGACGGCTGGCGCTAGTGGACGAGGATGTGGACATCTCAGAAAAAAGCAGCGGCGAATTCATTGTTCCGGCAAAAGCAGTGAATGAATTGAACCGTCTGCTTCAGGACAAGGGCGATGTTGAAATCAAATTCGGTGAAAACCAGGCTTCGTTTTCGCTCAAGGACGACAAGGGATTTTCCGTGCTGCTCGTCACTAAATTGATCGAGGGGAATTATCCGAATTATAGGCAGGTCATCCCCGGCGAGGCCAAGGAACGCATCCCTCTCGTGCGTGAGGAGTTTTTGCAGGCGCTGCGCCGCGCCGAAATAATGACCAGCGAAAAGGCGAACTCCGTAAAGCTCACGTTCGGGAAAAACAACCTCGCCATAACCGCCAACTCGCCCGAAGTCGGCGAGGCGCGCGAATCGCTTGCGGTGAACTACAAGGGCAAGGAAATGGCCATCGCCTTCAACCCGCGCTACCTGATTGACGCGCTGTCCGCGCTGTCCGAGGACGAAGTGTTCTTCGAGCTGATCGACGAATTGAGCCCGGGCGTTTTGAAGATCAACGGCCCGTTCCTCTACGTCGTCATGCCAATGCGGTTAAGTTGAAAAAAGGCAGAAAACAAGTGATTTGTCCATCTTCACTTGCTGAATTAAAGCCGCGCGGCAATCCTTAACAAATGGCAAATCCGCCGCCGACATCGCGGGTGATAAAAAATCCGAAGACGCGCTTCAACTGGCGTGTCAGCGATTTCATCCGCCGCGCAAAATCGCGCTGGATTGAAATCCGCGCCAGAATAACGGGACAAAAATTCTATTGCAGCGCGCTTGCCGGCGAATCGGAATACAACATCACCATCAACTCCGACCTGACCGTTTCCTGCAACTGCCAGGATTACGACGGCAGCGGACACATTGGAGATCTTCGGAAGAATTCGTTCGAGGAGGTTTTCTTCGGCCCGGTCGCAAAAAAATTCAACGACGAATTAGACAAAGGAAAAATTCCAATCACGACGTGCTCGCGCTGCGGCGATTTGAAGCGGCTGAAAAAAAACCAAGCGCCACCGAAGTCGCAACTGCCGCATCGCGGGATGCTTCTGGAAAACACGGTCATTTGCAATGTGGACTGCGTCGGCTGCGCGAGGGAGGGTGCGGCGAATATCCGCGCGGGCAAGACGATGCCGCTGGCTGAATTGTCGCAGATGGCCGACCTGCTGGCGCGGCTGAAAATGGAGCGCATATTTTACCTGAATCTCGGTGAACCGTTTTTGTCGCCGAAAGTATGCGAGGAACTGCCGATGTTGCGCGCGAAAAATCCCCAGGCACATATTTTGGTTTCGACGAACGGAGTTTTGCTGAACACGGATGCCAAGCGCGAGGCGGCGCTGAACTTGAGTCAGATCCTTTTTTCCGTCCACGGCATCAGCGACGCGATGTGCGAGAAATACATGATGAATGGGAGTTTTGAAAAGGCGTTTGAAGCAATGAAAAAAATGGTCACGTATCGCGATGCGCGCGGATTGAAACAACCAGTGCTGGAATGGAAATATCTTTTGTTCAACTGGAACGACAGTCCGAAGACAATTTCGAGGGCGATTGAAATGGCGAAAGAGACGGGGGTTGACATCATTTCATTCTGGC
>PKZR01000252.1 GCA_003133815.1 Limisphaerales bacterium
GCCAGCATGCTGATGACCAGCAACGTGGGAGCCAAGCCTCGTGCGTGAGCCACGCGCCCCATTGCCCCAGCGCCGTTAGGCGCGGCATCTTTGTAGAACCACAATCCAAACAAAATTCAAGCCCCGTCGGGGCGGCATATTCTGATGATGTCGCTCCTGACGGAGCTTTGGAATTTATATGGTGCGTTTCTACAATGATGCCAGCCCTACGGGCTTGAAGAAGCCGCCCAAATTTCTTTGAGCAGCTTTGAACCTTGCAGTTGGCCGCCATTCATTGCCCGCCGTGGCTCACGGCTCACCCGCCTACGATGAGGCTGACGAGCTTGCTCCAGAGTCCCACCTGGGCGTCGTTCACGCGGTAGATGGCGCGATAGGTCCATTTGGCGGGCGTGGCGGGAATCGGCGCGGTGTCGGTGTAGCCCGGCGTGGTGTCAAAGGCCAGCGCCACAAAACCCTTGCCGTCGCCGCGATCCACCTGGATTTCGCACATGTCCAGATAATTGGCGTAGCCGCCCCAGCCCCAGTCCACGGCCACGTTCGCGCCGTTCATATAGACTTCTATTTCCGGCTGGATTGTGGTCATATCCGGCGGGGTCTGTTGCGGGCCTTCAATGCCCAGCGCCTGTCCCATGGCGATGTTGTAGGCGGGATTGGCCTTGATGAGTTTGACAAGCGCGCGGAAGCGCACCTCGATGCCGGGTGCAACCGCCGGCACCACCGTGGGCAACGCCGGGGCTGCGGGTGCGCCGGTGGGCGGGGGCGTGCCGCCACCGCGCTCGATGTCCTTCCAGGTGGTGGCCTGGCTGGCGGCCTTTTGAAGTATGTCCAGGCATTTGAGACAATATTCAAAATAATCCGCGTCCGCCGCCTGTGCGCTCACCACATCGGCGGTGAGCTTGAGGACGGCCACGTAGGAGCCTATTTCTTGCTTGAAGGTGATCAACTGAGCCGAGAAGTCGTGATCATTACCTTCAACGTAATTTCCTTTCATGGTTGTTCCTTTGTCTTAGTAGTTTTGGTTGAAACGGCAAAACACGCGGTTTTGACCGTTTTTGGTCTGTATTTGGGCCAAAATGATGCCGCCGGACGGTTTTCCGACGTGTAAAAATGATTTCCCGGTGTGTAAAAATGGTTTCTCGGTGTGTGGAAATGGTTTCTCGGTGTATGGAAATGATTTCCCGGTGTGTAGAAATTGTTTCTCGGTGTGTAAAGATTCTTTCACGATGACGGGACGGGAAGTTACCGCGCGTAAAAAGCATGTCACGGTGTGCGAACAGGATGTCGCGATGCGGTGACGGGAAGTTGTGGTGTGTAATCTGGCAGCGACCGCGCCGCCGGAGCATCGGACGATGCCGCCGGAGTCGCGCGAGTTGTATGCCAGATGTTTCATGGTGTGCAAAATTGAATTTGCAACGACCCTAGCAGGTTTGGCGGTGGCTACGAGAAGTCCTTTTCAACTTAAAGTTGAATGGGGCGGATGGCGGGAAAGCAGAACCATATGTTCACAAACTAAGGCTGTTTCCCTCGCCCTGCGCGATAGCGCGCGGAGAGGGTCAGGGTGAGGGGTTTAATTTGCGCCACCTCACCCCAGCCCTCTCCCCCGCTCTGCGGCGGAGAGGGAGAAGCAACGGACATTTTTCTCCCGTTGTTTACCAAAGGCATGATCCCGCTGGAATCATGTTCAGCGTCGCGGAGATTTTTTCAACAGGCAAAGGCCGCGCGTGCATTTGGCGGCCTTGAGGCAGAAAAGCCGGCAGAACGTCAGGCCGGTGTATTGCAGGAGCTGTTCGATATTCTTGCCGTCGGGAAAACGCCGTCCGAGTTCCCACAAGCTCACGATGCTGACCGTGACGCCCAGGTCGGCGGCGACTTGCTTCAACAGGAGATGCTTCTCACGCCGCCACGCCTTGAAAATGATGGCAAAGTCGTTGCGAAAATTACACCCAAATCCCGGTTTCGCATCCATGGAAAGATATCAGCACAATGGCGGCGTCAAGGGAAGCGGAAAACAACCGGGTCGGGACGACTGCATCCGCCTCATTTCAAAATCTGGCACAGCGCGTAAATCGTATATCGAAAATCGTAAATGACTAGACTTGCGAAGCCAGTTCTTCTTCCTCGCGCAGTTTCGCGCTGTGATAACGCGCCGCGAAATAGGAACCGACAACCAGAATCAGCGCAATCGCCTGCGCTACCAGCGTCTGCACGGTCGGGAAGATGGAGAACCATACGCCGGCCCACACCGGAATCTTGTCGGCAAGCCAGTTGATCTGCGTGGTGCGTATCCAGCCGGCCTGCTGCATTTCAAACGCCTGCTCGCCGACCATCACGAGCAAAACCACGCCGAGCAACGCGCCGGTGAACACGAGCATTTTTCTATAAGGCAATTTTTTGTGCGCCACAAACGTCAGCAGCGCCACGATGCCGGTGAGGAACAACCCGAGCAGCGAGCCGACCAGGACAATTTTCCCGCCCATCTGCAGGTAATACGTTTGCAGGAACAGCACCACTTCAAACCCTTCGCGGTAAAGCGACGCGAATCCGAGCAGCACCAACCCCCACGTCAGGCGACGTGTGGAGATTTCCGATTCGCTTGCGCTCGTCAGCAGTTTCTTTTTGTTGCGGTTGTGCATCGCAATCCAACCGCCCCAATAAACCTTGTGGAAAAACCAGTTCATCACCACCAGCAGGACAACTACCGCCAGCAATCCCGTGGCCGCCTGCAAGTTCAACGCCGAAACGCTCTGCCCGAGGCTGGTGACAATTCCCACCGCCACAAACCATGTTATCAATGTAGCGCCAAATGCCACGAACGCGCCCGCGACAATCGGTTTGCGATGCGATTGTTTCTCGCCCGTCATGCTGGCGATGATGGCTGCGAGGACGAGTATGGATTCCAGACCTTCGCGGAAAACTAGGACTCCGATGTCCATGGCCGCCGAGGTCGGGCTCATGTTCGGCGTCGGATTCGGATTGCCGCCGGCGGTGAGTCCCTGCCAGATCAAAACACCGGCCACAAGAACTGCGGCGATACCCAGCAAAATCCTAAAAGCGAGCCGCAATGGTTTGGCTGCGGACGAGTGTGACGCGCCGGACATGAGGCTTTTCAACTGCCGCACCGGCAGCGCGAGCGGCGCGACCATGATCGCCTCGGCAAGTTCCGCGTTCAGGTCGAGTCTCGCGTCGCAGACTTCGCAGATGAAATTCGCGTCGCGGCTCAAAAGCTTCACTTCCTGCTCCTCGCAGATGCCGAGCGAGCGCAACTGCGCGCGGACTTCCGGCGATGCGGCGAACGACTTGATGCAGACCGTCGCGCCGACCGGCACGCGGCTCAAAGGGCAGACTTCCGCGCCCGCGC
>PKZR01000140.1 GCA_003133815.1 Limisphaerales bacterium
CGGGTCGAGAAGTTTTCGGCCTTCCAAGCCCGTTTTTTTACCACCAAGACACCAATGCACAGAGGTCCTTGCGGACGGGCACCATCCGGGTCATCGCGCTGAAATGAATTGCGGCGGGCGTTCGGCGTATTAACATGGGCGTATGCCCAGCAAGAAATGTGTCAATGTGCCGCTTGGTCGATGGGAATACATGTTTCGGATGCTCGTGGTGTTTCAGCGCACTCACCGGCATTGCCAGGTGCCGCCCAATTCGCAGCCGGTCAGTCTGGGTGCTTGGGCGGCGCAACAGGTGGCGGACTATCAGGCCGGCCGCTGTTCCGCGCAACGCATCCGGCGGCTCGAACGGCTTGGTTTCGATTTTGGGGAGGGTGCAAAAAGGACGACCCGCAACCAGGACGCCCGGTGGGAGCGGCACTTTGTTGAGCTTCTGGCTTTCCATAAACAGCATGGACATTACCGGTTCAGCCGGAAAATTCCGGAACAGCAGGAACTGGCGGTCTGGATTTCAAGTCAACGCAGCCTCCAACTCCGGGGCAAACTGCGGCCGGATCGGCAGAAGCGGCTTGAGGATGCGGGACTGCCGTGGAAATCACTCTCGCTTGCCTGGGACCGGAGATACACCCAGCTCGTGGCCTTCAAGAACCAGCACGGCCATTGTGACGTGCCATGTCGCTGGCCGGAGAGTCCGCAGCTTGCCAATTGGGTGCATATCCAGCGCCAGAAACGCAAACATGGCACCTTGAAAGAGGAAAGGAGACGCAAACTGGATGACCTCGGCTTCACCTGGGTCGCCCAGCTACGGCACGGTTATTTCCCAGCTTCGATGAAACACCGGCAGGAGCAATTCAACCAGCAGTGGGATGCCCATTTTCTCGCGTTGAAGCAGTTCAAGGAACAGCACGGCCATTGCCGCGTGCCGAGAAACAGCGACGACGACTCCCTATTATATTCCGTGTCCGTCTGGGTGATCACGCAGCGGATGCTGGCGCGGCGCGGCCTGTTGTCCGAGGACCGCCGCGAGCGCCTCGACACGCTCGGTTTTGAATGGCGCAGCAACCATCCGGCTTGGGAACGGTTCCTGGCCGGGCTCGTGGATTTCCACCGGCGCTTTCTCCACTTCGATGTGCCGGCAGGATGGCCGGAATACAAATCCCTGGCCACTTGGGTGAAAATCCAGCGCCAGCGGCATTATGATGGCGAACTGGCCGCCGACCGGGTTGCCCGGCTCGACCAGATTGGCTTCACCTGGACCTCGATCTTTCCTCCCGGCTCAAATACCCGTTCGTTTCTCGAATTCATGCCCCGCTCCGACTGGGCATGGGAAATCCGCTTTGCTGAATTGCAGGCGTTCCATCAGGCCCACGGCCATTGCTGGGTGCCTGACACCACCCCGGCCTGGCATCGCTTGGAACGGTGGACGCGAATACAGCGGGCCGCTTGGAAGCGCAACCTGCTGCCAGCAAGTCAACGTTCCCGGCTGGCCGCGCTGGACTTTGGCAAGCCCCATTACCATCCGGGGTGGGATCGTCACTATGCCGAACTGCTGGATTACAAAGCGCGCTTTCAAGACTGCGATGTGCCTTCCGACTGGCCGGAGAATCTGGTTCTGGGCCGATGGGTGAGCACCCAGCGCATGGAGCGGAAACATGGGCGACTCGACCAGAAGCGCGTTGACCGTCTCAACCAAATCGGATTTGTCTGGCGCAGCCTGCGGCAGTGTCATGGGCATCGGCGGGCTGAATGATTCAATCCCCTGAAAGGGGTCGGTCATCAACACGCCCAATTCCCAACCGCGTCGAGAAGTTTCAGACACCGGCCTGCATTTTATTTCGGCTCGGCAGGCAAATTGCACGAATCAATGCCCGCCATGTCCGCCGCCGCCGCCGCCATCAAAACCGCCACCGTGATGTCCTCCGCCATCAAATCCACCGCCATGATGTCCGCCTGAACCGGAATCGTGATGGTGTCCGTGATCGTGGTGATGCGGCTGTTCTGCGCTGGAATCGTTGCCGCCCAAAAACCAGACCCCGCCATCCTGCATGGAACGACGGCGAAGCCCCCTGAATCCGTGCCGCTGCCGGCGCGAGAGCAGCAGAGCCGGCACAACCAGCACCGCGACACAGGCCAGAGTTATCCCGATGGCATCCATGATTTGCGCCAGAATCCGCCCATTTCCAAACCATGTCGAGAACTTTTTAGACACGGATTACACGAATTAACACGGATTCAATCGATGTTAATCAGTGAAATCTGTGTCAAAAAACATTTTCCGGCAGGCTGCGGTGCCGCGCAGCCAAAACATCAGGGCGGTGCAGCAGCGACCGCCCTAACAGCGCCGTGGCTTTCGTCGGTCACAGACGGACGCTACAAATGCCGCTCCTGACGGAGCTTTGGAATTTTTTGCGGTGCGATTCTACAATGATGCCAGCCCTACGGGCTTTGAAAAATTGAATCTGTGTTCATCTGTGCGCATCTGTGGCCAAACTTGGTGTCTTCGTGACTTGGTGGTTAAAAACGTTCGCGTATTAGGCGTAATTCGCGATTCGGGATTATTCCGGTCCGGCGTGGAATTATGCACATGACGTA
>PKZR01000444.1 GCA_003133815.1 Limisphaerales bacterium
GAACAGGCTGACCCCGTTGAAGTTCTGCGTTGACACATTATTCACATAATTTGCCAATGTATTGAACTCGTTGTTATACAGGGTGCGGTCGCTGCTCGACTTGGTCACGTCCTGGGCCTGAACCGACAGTTCGCTCATACGATCCAACGCGTTGTTCACCTGGGAGAGGTAACCGTCCTGCGTCTGGTTGAACGAAATGGCGTCTGCCACGTTTCCAGCTGCTGCTGTGTTGTCGCCCATTTGGGACACCAGGTTCATTGAGACGGCCAGACCCGCGCTGTCATCCGCCGGCGAATTGATTTTCGATCCGGAGGACAAACGTGCGAGCGACATGCTCAACGCTGAACTTGATTGTTCCAGCAATTGTGCGGTTGATTGTGCTGATATGTTTGTGTTTATTACCATACTGCTGACTCCTTCCATGAGTCACCCCTTGCGGGGAGTTTTTTATTACACGACATCCTTGCCGTGAGGCGGACCTTTTTAAATAGGCGTCCACCAATTTTTCCTTCCGGCCGTTTGCGGTCGCCGGGCACCGTTTTCCGACAGCTTACTATCGACGGCTTGCACCGCGACTTGAGCGCCGAAATTGTCGAAGTCAATTTGCTGTTCGGCCCGACCAAGACCGAAAAAAACTCATGCCTTACACGCATCACCGCCAGCCGCCTGACCATTTGGCGGGCCGGGAATTTGTTTGTAAGGCGGTAGTTCACATTTTTGCCTTCGTAGAATGTAAATGTTTGTTAAATCAAACCGGTTTAAATTGCTGGCTCTTTCCTTTTTTGGCTGGCTGGCTACCCGGACGGCCACTGCGGACCGTCCGGGCTTGCCCACCCGCCGCGACCAAAATTGTCTGAATCAGCTCAGCAGCTTCAGTGCAATTTGTGGAAGCGAATTTGCCTGGGCCAACATCGCAGTGCCGGTCTGGACCAGGATGTTTTCTTTGGCATATGTGGTGCTCTCCTGCGCAACGTCCACATCCATGATCTGGCTGTTGGCTGCCGAGAGGTTGTTGTTCAGCGTGGAGAGCTCGTTGCTGTAGTCGGTCAATGTCTCCTCGTTGGCACCGATGTTGGCACGATCCGATGCCAATTGGCCGATGGCTGTAGTCACGGCACTCAGCGCAGCCACGGCACCGGTCGTGGTGGTAAGCGAATCACTCGCCAAACCAGAATAGACCGAGGCGGTGAGATCAACGCCTTTGTTGGTGTACGTGTTCGCGTTGTTGTCAATCGTCACACTGAGGTTCGCTCCATCGAAGAGGCTGACCCCGTTGAAGTTCTGCGTTGACACATTATTCACATAATTTGCCAATGTATTGAACTCGTTGTTATACAAGGTGCGGTCGCTGCTCGACTTGGTCACGTCCTGGGCTTCCACCGACAGTTCGCTCATGCGATCCAAGGCGGTGCTTACCTGTTGCAGATAACCGTCCTGCGTTTGGTTGAATGAGATGGCGTCGCCAACGTTGTTTGAGGCGGCGGTGTTGTCACCCATCTCGGCCACCAAGTTCATCGAGACGGCCAGTCCCGCACTGTCGTCCGCCGGCGAGGTGATTTTTGAGCCGGAGGATAAACGTGCGAGTGACATGCTCAAAGCGGAACTGGATTGTTCCAGCAAAGAAGCAGTCGTTTGTGCTGATATGTTTGTGTTGATTACCATATAACTCTTTCCGTGAGTCGCCCCGTGAGGGGCATTGATTTTGCGCGACGTCCTTGTCGCGGATGAACCATTTCAAGGGCGGTCCACCATTGGTTTAACCCTGTCAGCTCTTTTTGGCTGCTGACCGCCTGTGTCTTGCGACGCCTACTTATCGGTGCAATGCGCTGGAACTTTAGAAAGTGTCATTAAAAATTTACTCTCATCACAGGAACCATTGTTTCTAAAATTTTACTGAAGTTCCGGACTGGAATGCCGATAACACCATGGAATGTTGTGTGGACTGTTGTCCTCAATTCCACCGCCCCAAGTGCGGGCAAGAAATTTCAATTGTGAAAAACACAGATCGCGCAAACCAGCTTCTCATTGCCCTCGCCGCAGAAGTCCGACTCACAAGCGCCGGATCGGACCATGGCCAGTTTCCCATTCTCGATCTCATCGGCAACTTGCGCGACGAAATCGCCGGTGAAACCGAATGGGCCGCCAGCCATCAAGCCTGTGCCGAAGCCTGGGAAAAGATAGTTCGCATTGTCGAATCCGGACAACCGTTCAATCATGACAACATCGAATGGCTGAACAACCTGCTGACGAATCTTGAGAGACAATTTTCGTGTCCCGATGAAACGCCCGGACCTGCACCGGTCGTGCCTGCTCAACCGGCAGCCACACCAATACCAACTGTCACTCCCAAGCCAGCGAAAAGGACTGCCAATGAAGAAACGGCGCTAAATTTGAACATCGCCTCGGACGGCGATCTGCTGCGGGAATTTATTACGGAGTCACGCGAACATCTCGACAACATAGAACAAGGCGTGCTGGTTCTCGAAAGGGAACCGGCCAACTCGGAAACGCTCAACACGGTCTTCCGCGCCTTTCACACATTCAAAGGCGGCGCTGGTTTTCTCAATCTCGTCCCCATTAACCGGCTTGCGCACATTCTCGAATCGCTGCTCGACCTGGCGCGGCAGGGCAAATTCACCATCACCTCACCGGTCATCGAACTCATTTTTCATGGGCGCGACGTGCTGAAACAATTTCTCGATGAAATCGAAGCCCAAATCAACGGCAATAAACCGTCGGCGACAATTCTGATTCCAACCGAAGCGCTGAAAGCCGAAGTTGCCAGGATGATTGACCAGGTTTCTTCG
>PKZR01000109.1 GCA_003133815.1 Limisphaerales bacterium
ACTTCCTTGCCTTCCATGTTGCCATCGGCGACAGCGACGCCAAGCTGCTGATGAATCGGATTTCCTTTGGCTTCCGCCCACCAGCAAACCAGGACGCCGGCGAGGCACATGGCGAACATCGCCGACCAGACCGACCAGCCGTGCTTTTGATTTTTTGTTTCGCGGCCAAGGTGATACGTCAGCGCGCTGCCGATGCACAGCAGCGCGAGCATTTGCAAAAAGTTCGAGAGCGGCGTGGGATTTTCAAACGGATGCGCGGCGTTGGCGTTCGTGTAGCCGCCGCCGTTCGTGCCGAGCATCTTGATCGCGACTTGCGACGCCATCGGACCTTGCACGATGGACTGCGTGCTGATCACCTGGTTCGTCATCACCGGATTGCCCTTGGCATCCACCACACCTTTGCCGTTCGCATCGGTTGCCTGGACGGAAACGGTCTGCGGTTCCATGACGGTGGCCGTTGTATAAGGTTTGAAATTTTGAATCATGCCCTGTGACACGAGCACCAGCGCGAACACGAGGCAGACCGGCAGCAGCAGATAATATGTGATGCGCGTCAGGTCCACCCAGAAGTTGCCGATGGTCGTGGCCGTGTGCCGCGCGATGCCGCGCACCAGCGCCGCCGCGACCGCCATGCCGACGGCGGCGGAAAAAAAGTTGTGGATGGTCAGCGCGACCATCTGCGAGAGATACGACATGGTGGATTCGCCGCCGTAGCTCTGCCAGTTCGTGTTCGTCGTGAAGCTGACGGCGGTGTTGAACGCCAGATGTTCCGACAGCGCAGGAAAATGTTGCGGATTGAGCGGCAGGTATTGCTGCAAGCGCAGAATCGCGTAGGTGAACAGGCAGCTCACGAGGCTGAAAATCAGCAGCGCGAACGTGTATTGCTTCCAGCCCTGTTCCTTCGCCGGGTCCACGCGGAAAATCCAGTAAGTCAGTTTTTCCAGTGGGCGCATGACCGGATCAAGCCAGGTGTGGCCGTTGGCGTCGAACACGCGGCCGAGATAAAGGCCGAGCGGCTTGGTGACGAGAATGAGCGCGCCGAGATAGAGCGCGAGTTCCAACCATTGATGGGCGTTCATAATTGGTGGTTAAAATTTTTCTGGCCGGATCATGGCCACGATGAGGTAAACGCAGAGCGCGAGGGAAATGATTCCGAGAATGAGGTTTTCCATAAGAGTTTGGGTTAGAGCTTTTCGCAGCCGCACGCGTAAAGCGCGAAGGCCGCAAAAAACAAGACCGTCGTGCCGATATAGATCACGTCCAGCATAATTTTAGCAATGCATGCAACGCAGCCGCAATGAACGCGACAACGCCGCAATCGTTTTACTTGGGGTGAACTTGAGGCCGCGGACTTCGCGGATCAGAGGATCGCCCTTCCAATTGCCTACGAGATTAGCTGTCGGGCTTGGCCTTGAAAGTGGCCTTGAAATCAGTTGCCTGACTTCGTTCGCCCCGTCCTCAACTTTGAGGATTTTGGGTCTCCCGCATCCGGCTCCAGGAAGGAAGCCGGATTTCGGCTGCAACGGGAACAAGCTAATCACGACCGCCGATTCCTGTCAAAATAAAATTGGCATGCCCCGTCAAACGCCGCATAAATGCTGCCCGCTTTGCCGAAAAAACTTTGCCAATCGCCGTTTGCGTTTAAATTGCAGGCGAACTTGATGAAGCTCCGAACCAAAATTTTGTCCGCGCTGGTTTTGTGTCTGCCCGCGCTGGTTTTGGCCGCCGGCACCAGCTACGAACCGGGCAATGCCGTCCCGCCCCCGCCCGCCCGCGAATTCCGCGCCGCGTGGATCTCCGAGGTCGCGACCAATGCCGACTGGCCCTCCAAGCCCGGCCTGCCCGTCGCGCATCAAAAGGCGGAATTGATTTCGCTCCTCGACCGCGCGCAACAGCTCCACTTCAACGCCGTGTTCTTTCAGGTGCGCCCGGCCGCCGACGCCATGTATTCCTCCCCCATCGAGCCGTGGTCGGAGCGCATCACAGGCACGATGGGCAATCCGCCGCTACCGTTTTACGATCCGCTCGCGTTCGCCATCGCCGAGGCACACCGGCGCGGACTGCAATTGCACGCGTGGTTCAATCCCTTTCGCGCCGCGCATCCCGAAAGCAAATCGCCGGACGCCGCCAACCACATCACGCGAACGCATCCCGAACTCATCCGCCATTACGGCGAGCAAGTCTGGCTCGACCCCGGTGAACCGGAGGCCCAGACGCACACGCTCGCCGTCGTCCTCGATGTAGTGAACCGCTACGACGTGGACGGCGTTGTCTTCGACGATTATTTTTATCCGTATCCGATTAAAAACCTGCTCGGACACACGCTGGATTTTCCCGACGACGCGAGCTGGCAGAAATACGGTGTGAAAAGCGGCCTGACGCGTGCCGACTGGCGGCGCAACAATGTGAACCAGTTCATCCAAAAAGTTTCGCAGGAAATCAAGGCCGCCAAACCGCAGGTGCAATTCGGCATCAGCCCGTTCGGCATCTGGCGTCCGCAGAATCCCCCGCAAATCAAGGGGCTGGACGCCTACGGAACCCTTTATGCCGACTCGCGATTGTGGCTCGCCAACGGCTGGGTGGATTTTCTCGCCCCGCAACTTTACTGGCCCGTCGCATCACCCTGGCAAAGTTTTCCCGCGCTGTTCAACTGGTGGCGCGCGCAGAATCCCAAGGGCCGCCACGTCTATGCCGGATTGAACGACGCCGCCGTGGGCAAAACATTTCCGCCGGAAGAAATCACGCGGCAGATCCAGGCCGTCCGTACGCAGACCAGCGTCAGCGGCGAAATCCATTATCACCTGCGCAGTGTTGCGGACAATCCCGCGCTCGCCGCCGCCGTGGAATTCCAATACGCACAGCCCGCGCTCGTCCCCTCCTCGCCGTGGATTGACACCGTGCCGCCGGAGAAGCCCGACCTTTATGCCGCGTCGGAAAATTCCGTCACCGCCATCCGCTGGTCATCCCCCGAAGGCGAACCCGCCCGCTGGTGGCTCCTGCAAGTCCGCTCGACCAACGATTGGGCCACGGAAATTCTGCCCGGAACCCAGACCAGCCGCATCCTCTACAATTCAAGCCCCGACACCATCTCCATCCGCGCCGTGGACCGGCTGGGCAATCTCGGCACGCCGTCGGTTTTGAAGAAAATGAAGAAGTAAAAATGCAGAATGAAGAAATGGCTTACGCCGTCAGGTCTTATTTCTTCATTCTTCATTCATCCTTCTTCATTTGGTTGAAGTGGTTTTGGAAGGGCTGTAAGCCGAATTCTGTCTTCACCCTTGCGGATGGAGAGAATCATTTGTCTGAGCGACCTATACCCGAAACCTGTTTCGCTTTCACGAAACGCGGAACGGGCAGCTCCTGGGTTTCCTATTCGGCCTTGCACCCGACGGGGTTTTCCGTGCCGCGTCGCTTGCGCTTCGCGCGGTGGTCTCTTACACCACCTTTTCACCCTTGCCGCATCAAACGGACTGCGGCGGTTTAATTTTCTGTGGCACTTTCCGTCGAAAAGCCTTCCGGCTTTCCGCCCGAGTATATCCCAATCTTACAGACTTGGGTTACGCGGCGTCGCGCCCTGCGGTGTTCGGACTTTCCTCAATTGGCTTGCGCCAACCGCGATTCTCCGCCCTTCCAAAACCATTCAGAGCATAACTGATTGCCGGAAAATCTCAAGCATCGAGCAAGATGCGGCACCTCTGGCCCCCTAAAATCCGCCCCAAATTCATTTAAATCAAATATTCCGGCAGAAGACGCATCACCTGCCGCCGGAGTCACCTTACCTGTCAAAAGTGATGCAATACCTGTCAAAAGTGATGCATCTCGAAGCGTTTTAGTCGCTGCCCGAACCAAAAGAGGTGCAACCCAAACCATTTTAGTCACATCCAAAACCTATTTAGATGCATCCCTTTTCATTTTAGTCGCACCCCAAATGGATTTAGTCGCATCTAAAACCAATTTAGATGTGCCCCAAACCGTTTTAGTCGCATCTAAAACCGATTTAGTTGCGCCCCATTTCGATTTAGATGCATCTAAAACGGTTTTAGATGGGCTTTTTTTTGCAGAAAACCGGCCTTTTATGTCAAAAACACCCAGTTTCGGCAAAAACCGACCCGAAATGACAACAAAAGGACAATCAAATGAACAAAACCTCCATTATGGAAGTGCGCGCCAATCCGTGCGCGCCGTAGGGGTGCTGCCCGTCCCCGGGCGCAGCAACGTGGCAAAACCAAGGCGTCGTCGTAAAACTGGGGGCATCTTGCCAACCGTCCGTTGCTGCGGCCGGGGACGGTCACACTCCGGGGTTGAATTGATTTGGACTTGCCAAACATTTTTGGCGGGCGCAAAGTAGAAATTGTGAAACGGAAAACAAACCTGCCCAGCCACCTCGCGAGTCGGCGGTGGCCCAGCTTTCTACGTTAGGGCGCAATTTATGAACAAACTATCAACTGAAACCATTAAAGCGTTTATAGCAGGCGCACTTGTTGTTTGTGGTTTCCGATCACTGATTGGTCTTCGTTATTTATCCATTGGTAACATCACTTTTCATGACTTTATTTATGAACTCATTTATTTCCTAGCTTTACCGCTTGGGATTTGTTTGTTCTTGAACATGACGGGAGTCTTACGATGGACTTGGATTTATCTTTTGCTAGTGCCGGCAGTCGCAGTATTCCGTTTATTTTTGTCTATTCATTATCATATAACCTCGTTAAACCACCCGCCTATTTTTTGGTCGGTTTGTTTTGACTTGCCTATTCCAATTGTCCTTTTTGGGTTATTGTCTTGGAGTCATTCCAATCGTTTCAAAAACGAACAGGACGTTTAGTTTCACATTTGAATTGCGACAAAAGAGTCAGTAGCAGGATTCGTTCGGAGTTTGGAAGCCTAGCCGGAGTCTGGGGTGGTTGTGTTAATCCCCGTTTTTCCTTCACGCACCGCAGAAACTTTCCGGCGGATATTTATTCCCCGCCGGTCAGCACCATGTCGCGCGAGTAATACAAAATCCGGCCGCAGGTTGAGCAGGTGACAATCTCCTTCTGAGACTGGCAGGTCACGATCAACTGCTGCTGCAATTTCATGTGGCAGCCGCCGCAGACGCCGTGCTCGATGCCCACCACCGCGTTGTCGCCCTTGCTCTTGAGCAGACGGTCGTAGCGGTTGCGCGCGGATTCGTCCACGGCGGACGCCAGTGCCGCGCGATCCTGCTGCAACGCGGCAAGCTCCTTCTTGAAATTCTCCTCGCGCTGGCCAAGCTCCGCGATGAGTGTTTCGGCCAGCTTCTTCGCCTCGTTGGCCGCGAGCGTGGCGCGGATGACTTCCTTTTGCGCGACTTCGGTCTGCTCCATGAGGACGATTTCCGAATCCTCGATCTTCATGATGTCGGCCTTGCAGGTCTCGATCTCGTGCGCGAGGGCGCGGTATTCCTCGTTCTTGCGGGTCTGCAACTGCTGGTTGGCGTATTTTTCTATCTGCGTCTTCTTGGATTCGACCTCGAGCTCAAGGCGCTTGCGCTCGGACTCGATCTGCTTGACGCGGTTTTTGGCGGCGTCGAGCTGCGTCTGCGTGGAGGAGGCGCGGTTGCGGAGTGTTTCGCGCTCGGGCGCAATTTGGGCTAGTTCCTGTTGAACGCGATGAATTTTGCGGTCGCGGTCCTGCAAGACCAAAAGTTTCTCTATTGTCTCCAGCATTGAATGAGGGAGGTTAGCGGCCGCGCGCGTGCAAGTCAATGCGCGCTGTGGTCTCTTTTCCTCCTCATTGTCATCCTCGTCCTCGAAATCAAAATCGAGGACGAGGACGAGAACGAAGGAGAGGAGGAGGATTTCAACTTGCAACTTGAAACGTGAGGCTTGAAACTAGGGAATGCGTTTCATCGGCAATGTCATCGAGAAGTTGCAGCGGCATCCCAAACGTGTGGTGTTTCCCGAGGGCGAGGAACCGCGCATTTTGCAGGCGGCGCGGCAGTTTCACGCGTTGCGGCTCGGCGTGCCCATCCTCCTCGGCGACGCCGAGAAAATAACGGAAGCAGCAAAGCATTTGAACGTCCCGCTCGAGGGCATACGCATCATCAATCCCGCCAAAAGCGAGGATCTGGAGAATTTTGCGAAGCGGTTCCATTCGTTGCGGCGCGAAAAAGGGCTGCGTGCGACCGAGGCGCGCGAGGCGATCTTGCAGCCGAATTATTACGGCGCGATGATGCTGGCGATGCATCAGGCGGACGGGCTGATTTCCGGCGCGTCGCACAACACCGGCAGCGTGCTGCGTCCGCTCTTCCAGATCATCAAGCCCGCGCCGGACATCAAGACGGCGTCGAGCTGCATGGTGATGGAGGTCGAGGACACGCGCATCGGCGAAGGCGGCGTGCTGTTCATGGCCGATTGCGGAGTGATTCCCGACCCGACGGTGGATCAACTGGCCGACATCGCCGTATCCACCGCCCGGCTCGCGCGCCACATGCTCGGCGTGAAACCGCGCGTAGCCCTGCTCTCTTTCTCGACCAAAGGCAGCGCATCGCATCCGAGCGTCGGAAAAGTCCAGGCGGCGACCGCAATGGCCAAGCGCAAGGCGGAGCAATTATTTGTGGAGGCGGACTTCGACGGCGAATTGCAGGTGGACGCCGCGCTCGTGCCGGAAATTGCCGAAAGGAAACTGCACGAAAGCACGATTGCCGGACGCGCAAATGTCCTGATTTTTCCCGACCTCAATTCCGGCAACATTGCAAGCAAGCTCGTCCGCGTCGTCAGCCGTGCGAACGCCTACGGCCAGATTCTGCTCGGCTTGAACCGTCCGGCGGCGGACGTTTCGCGAGGTTCGACGGCGCATGATATTCTCGGCGTCGCCGCAATCATCGGCGTGCAAGCCACCGACTACCAGAAACTTTATCCGGGCGCGGACGCCCACCTGCCGGGCGAATAAATTGGTTGTGTCGTTGAATCATTAAACCGATTCACGACACGACGATTTGACGAATGAACGCTTCAACACCCAGAGTCTTCATAGCCGCCACACGCCAGAACGATGGCAAGACCACCACTTCCCTCGGCCTCATAGCCGCGCTGCAGAAACATTTTCCGCGCATCGGCTACATCAAACCGGTCGGCCAGCGTTTCGTGGAGATCGAGGAGCAGAAGATTGACGAAGATTCCGTGCTAATGGACGCGGTGTATTCCATGAACTGCCCGCTCGTGGACATGAGCCCCATCGCGGTCGAGCCGGATTTCACGAGAAAATATCTCCTGTCTTCCAACAACGAGGCGCTCGTCAAAAAAATCCAGAAGGCGTTCGACCGTGTTTCGTGGGAAAAGGATTTTGTGTTGTGCGAAGGCAGCGGCCACGCCGGCGTCGGCTCCGTTTTTGATTTGTCCAACGCGCGCGTCGCCAAGTTGCTCGGCGCCAAGGTCATCATTGTTTCGCAGGGCGGCATCGGCAAGCCGATTGACGAGATCGCGCTCAACCAGGCGTTGTTCGAAAAGGAGGGCGTCGAGATCATCGGCGTGATTTTGAACAAGGTGCTTGGCGAAAAGGTGGATTATGTTTCCGACTTTGCGCGGCGAGGGCTCAAGCGGAAGGGCCTCGACCTGCTGGGCGTCATTCCGCACGAGCAGATTTTGTGCAATCCGTCCATTGACTTGATCCGCGAAGAGCTGCACGCCGAACTTTTGAACCAGCCGCCTACCCTGCATACGTTGGTGGACGACGTGGTGGTCGGTGCGATGGGCGCGCACAACGCGATGCAATTTTTCAAACGCGGCGTCCTGCTCATAACGCCCGGCGACCGCGAGGACATTTTGCTGGCAGCCGGCGCCATGACGAATCCGAATAGCGACGAAAAAATGGCCGGCATCGTTTTGACCGGCGGACTGCGGCCGGATCCAAGTGTGCTCAAAGCCATGCAGGCCATGCCGATTCCCGTGCTGCTGGCAAAAGCCGACAGCTACGAGGTCGCCTCCAAAGTCCACAACCTGATCGTCAAAACTCGCCCGAGCGACGTCGAAAAAATTTCACTCATCCGCGATATAGTCGCCAAAAACGTGAATGTAAAAAAAATTATTGATTCGCTTTGACTCAAATGACGCTGCCTTTAAACCCCTCTCTAAAAACTCTGCCGGTTTACCAGCCGGGCCGCCCGATCGAAGAAGTCGCGCGCGAATTGAATCTGCCCGCCGATTCGATCATCAAGGTTGCGTCCAACGAGAATCCTTTTGGTCCTTCGCCGCTCGCGATTGCCGCGATGCAAAAGGCGATTGCAGGCGTGAACCTTTATCCCGACGGCAATGCATTTTATCTCAAGCAAAAACTGGCGGCCAAGCTCGGTGTCGAAACCAACAATCTCGTTCTCGGAAATGGCTCGAACGAAATCATCGAGTTTGTCACGCACGCCCTGCTCGCGCCGGGCGCGGATGTGGTCGTTTCGCAATATTGCTTTGCGATTTATCCCATCGTCGCAAAAATGTTTGGCGCGAACCTGGTCATTATTCCAGCAAAAAATTACGGACATGATCTGCCCGCGATGCTCAAGGCCATCACCCCAAAAACGCGGATTGTCTTCGTCGCCAACCCGAACAATCCCACCGGCACGCTCGCGCCACGTGAGGAAGTGATCCAATTCGTCAACGACATACCCGACGATGTGCTGCTGGTGATGGACGAGGCTTACATTGAATTTCTGAACGACGCGGTGGATTTGGTTCCGCTCATCCGCCTTGGCGCGCGGAAAAACCTGATTCTGATGCGGACGTTTTCGAAAATTTACGGCCTAGCCGGATTGCGCATCGGCTACGGAATTGCCAATGCGGAACTGGTTTCCGCACTGGAAAAGATCCGGCAGCCGTTCAACATCAATCTGCTCGCGCAAACCGCTGCACTAGCCGCGCTGGACGACGAGGAACACGTCAGCAAGACTCGCGCGAATAATTTTGGCGGCCTGCAGTTTTTCGAGAAAGCGTTCCGTGAATTGAAACTGGAATTCGTCCCTTCCTTTGCCAATTTCATTCTCCTTCGTGTTGACGAAGGAAAGCGCGTGTTTGATTCGATGCAGAAACAAGGCGTGATTGTGCGTCCGATGGGCGGCTATCAGTTGCCGGAGTGGATCCGTATTTCCGTCGGCACACCGAAGGAAAACGAGCGGTGCCTGAATGTTTTAAAGGCGGCTCTTTAGGATGCGTATTTGCACGACTGATTGAACTGGCATCACCTTTCCAGTGAAAATTCATTCGCTGAAAATCCAGCGCCGTTGTAATGTTCGCCCAAAATATGGCGATTGCGGACATCAGGCGGGAATATAAACGCAGCAATCTGGACAAAGCGGATTTGGAGTCGAATCCGCTGGCGCAGTTTGATGTCTGGTTCGCGCAGGCGTCGGCTGCACAGTCGGGCAGCCGCTGGTTGAAGATCGGCATCGCGCTGTACAAACTCTGGCAGGCCATTCTTGGTCGTTCTTCGGCAGACGTGAATGCGATGGTGCTTTCGACCGTGGACAAAAACGGGCGGCCTTCGTCGAGAAATGTTTTGCTCAAGGGCATGGACGGGCGCGGCTTCATTTTTTTTACCAACTATGACAGCCGCAAAGGTTGCGAACTGGCAGATAATCCAAACGCGGCGCTGACTTTTTACTGGGCGGAACTTGAGCGGCAGATTTGCGTCGCCGGTTCCGTGGAAAAAGTTCCGCGTGAAGAATCGGAAAAGTATTTCAAATCGCGCCCGCGCGGCAGCCGACTCGCGGCATGGACTTCAAACCAGAACGGTGTTGTTGCCGACCGCGCCGCGCTCGAAGCGAAGTGGAGCGAGATGGAAAGGAAATTTCCGAAGGATGTTCCGCTGCCGCCGAACTGGGGCGGCTTCGTGCTGAAGCCGGAGCGGATTGAATTTTGGCAGGGACGTGCGAGCCGCCTGCACGATCGTTTTCAATACACGCGTAAGGCGGACAATTCATGGAAGCTGGAACGGCTCGCGCCGTAATTAACACTTCTTTTCAAAACAAAAGCGGCGGCCTTGGTTTTCCGCGGTCAGAATTTGTAGGAAATACCGGTAACGAGCTTCACGTCGTTCCTGAGGCGGCCAAACGCCGGCTGGTTGTCGAATGAATCATCAATATAGCTTTGCAGGCTCAAATTTCTGGCGATGCCGGCCTCGATGCCGATTTCGGCATTGACGATATAATTGTTGAAGTTGTCAACCTGCGGCAGGATTTCAAATGTCTGCCAGACGCGTGCGCCGTGTTCGGCGAACTTGTGCTCAAAGGTTTCCGCCAGGCGGAGCGTGGCGAAGGAATCATGGACGCTTCCGAGTTGCTCGAAAACCTCGGCGCCACCCGCTTCCGCAGAGAGCGTTGTGTTCGTTTCCTTCAGGAAATAATAACCGGCACCAGGACCGACGGTGATGCGATATTTAATGTCGGCAATGCCGTCGTGGAGTCCGTCCAAACGCATATAACTGTAGAGCTTTTCCGAGAAGAGATGATTCCACTGGCCGAAACTATGAACACTGTCGGCATTCTCGACACCGCTATTTTCGCCATAAGCACCGTCCGCGCCGAGCAACCATTCATTGTAAATGTCTTTCCGGGCCGTCAGGACTTTCGCCGTGAACAAGCTGGTGTCGCTATTGCCACGGGTCAGGGTGAAGCCGAGGCTAGCGTTGCTTTCCCAGGGAGATTTCTTTTCCTGAACAACGCCGTTGGTGCTGGTGTCTGCAAAAACCGCCGTGATTCCGGAGGCAATAATGATGATTGCGATTAATTTTTTCATTTGGTTAAAAAATGGCCGCACAAAAAACACAATTTGTGCAGCCATTTCAAGCAAGTAATTGAAATTATTTTACCGGATCGGTTACGGCGGCGGAATCTTCCCTGTCCTCGCCGATGACGGGGGCGATGGCCTGAAGTTTATCGCCGGTTTCGAGGTTGATGAGTTTTACGCCCTGCGTATTGCGGCCTGCCTCGCGGATACCCTGCACGGGGATGCGGACCATCTGGCCGCCCACGGTGATGAGCATGATCTCGTCCTGATCGCGGACAGTGAGCGCGCCGACGACGGAGCCGGTCTTCTCGCCGACCTTCATGGTGACCCGACCCTTGCCGCCGCGCGACTGCTTGCGCAGACCGCTCTCGGCCTGGACCAGATATTCCTCAAAGGCGGTGCGCTTGCCGATGCCGTTCTCGCCGGCCACCAAAAGCTGCGCGTCGGGGACGACCACGGCGAGCGCGACGACCTCGTCGCCCTTCTCGATCGTGATGCCCTTGACGCCGCCGGCCGCGCGGCCCATGGAGCGCACGTCGGATTCGCTGAAGCGGATGCTCATGCCGTCCTTGGTGATGAGCACCACATCGTCGCCCTCGTCGCCGCCTTCCACGCTGCCGCGCGTGGATTTGACCTCGATGAGCGCGTCGTCGGGGTCAATGCCGATGGCGATGATGCCGCCTTTGCGGACGTTGGAAAATTCGTTGAGCGACGTTTTTTTCACGGTGCCCTGCTTGGTCGCGAAGAAGAGTTCGCCGGATTGCTTCCAGGTGACGTCCTCCTTGTTTTCGTCCGTCTTGGACAGAATGCGGATGAGCGCGGCAACCTTTTCGCCGGCCTTGAATTCGAGCAGGTTGGCGATGCTGCGGCCCTTGGCGGCGCGGCCCATGTCGGGGATTTCGTGGACGCGCTCGACATAGACGCGGCCGGTGTTCGTGAAGAACATCAGGTAATCGTGCGTGCTGGCGCTAAACAAATGCTCGATGAAATCCTTGTCCTCGTCGGTGGCGGCCTCGCGCGTGGTCATGCCGATGACACCCTTGCCGCCGCGCCGCTGCGCGCGATACTGGCTGATGTTGGTGCGCTTGAGCAGGCCGTTGTGCGTGAGCGTGATGATGACGCCTTCGTTGACGATCAAATCCTCGATGGCGATTTCGCCCTCGTCGGGGACGATCTGGCTCTTGCGCGGCGTGGCGTGCTTTTCCTTGATGACGTTCAGCTCGTTCTTGATGATGGTCATCACGCGTGATTCCTTGGCGAGGATGTCCATCAAATCCTTGATGCGCTCAATCAGTTCCTTGTATTCGCCCTCGACCTTGTCAATTTCCAGCGCGGTCAGTTGATACAGGCGCAGTTCGAGAATGGCGTCCACCTGCCGCTCGGTCAGCGCGTAGCGTCCGGCTTCAAGGCGCGATTCGCTGCGGATCAAAATGCCCCAGCGCTCTACCTGCTGCCGGGTCCACTCGAACGCGAGCAGCTTCACGCGCGCCTCCTCTCGCGTCTTGGATTTGCGGATGATGGCGATGAACTCGTCGAGGTTCGCCAGCGCGACGAGATAGCCTTCGAGCAGTTCGGCGCGCTCCTCGGCCTTCTTCAGCTCGAAGCGCGTCCGGCGCAGGATGACTTCGCGGCGATGCTCGATGTAGCACTGGATGATTTCCTTGAGGTTGAGCGTTTTCGGCTTGCCGTGGTCAATGGCGAGCGCGTTGACGCTGAACGAAACTTCGAGCTGCGTGTGCTGGTAAAGGTTGTTGATGACAACCTTGGGATTCGCGTCGCGCTTGAGTTCCATCACGAGCCGCGTGTTTTCGTCAGACTCGTTACGCATCGCGGAGATTTCCGTGATGACTTTTTCGTTCACCAGTTCGGCGATTTTTTCTTCGAGCGCCGCGCGGTTCACATTGAACGGGATTTCCGTGATGACCAACTGCTCGCGGTTGCCCTTCAATTCCTCGGAGCCGACACGCCCGCGCAATTTCACGCTGCCCTTGCCCGTCGTGAAATAATTCTTGATGCCCTCGACTCCGCAAATCATCCCGCCCGTCGGGAAGTCGGGGCCTTTGATGAATTTCATCAACTGCGCGATGGTGATCTCGGGGTTGTCAATCTGCGCGCAGATGCCGTCAATGACTTCGCCGAGGTTGTGCGGCGGCATGTTGGTCGCCATGCCGACGGCGATGCCCGTGCCGCCGTTGACGAGAAGATTTGGAAACGCCGCCGGAAAAACCGTCGGCTCGGTCATGCGCTCGTCGTAGTTCGGGACGAAATCCACCGTGTCCCGGTCCATGTCCTGCATGAGCGCCGCACCGAGATGCGTGAGCCGCGCCTCGGTATAACGCATCGCTGCGGGCGGATCGTCTTCGATGGAGCCGAAATTGCCCTTGCCCTCGACAAGCCGCTCGCGCATCGCCCACGGCTGCGCCATGTGGACGAGCGTTGGATAAATCACCGCTTCGCCGTGCGGATGATAATTGCCGGAGGTGTCGCCGCAAATCTTCGCGCACTTGTAAGGCTTGCGTCCGGGGAACAGCGACAGTTCGTGCATCGCGTAAAGGATGCGGCGCTGCGAAGGTTTCAAGCCGTCGCGCACATCCGGCAATGCGCGAGAGATGATGACGGACATCGAGTAGTCGAGGAACGAATTTTTGATTTCGTCCGCGACGTTGATCTTGGCGATCTTCTCGTTCGCGGCGAACATGGGGGTGTTGCTCACGGGCAAATCGTTCGGGTCTTTGGGTTCGGCCATAATAATTCAGCAGCTAAAATTAAACGTCCAGATTGCGCACGTTGAGCGCGTTGTCCTCAATGAACTGGCGGCGCGGCTCGACTTCCTCGCCCATGAGCCGCGAGAACATTTCCTCGGCCTCGACGGCATCGGTGAGGTCAATCCGCAACAGCTTGCGCACCGTCGGATTCATGGTGGTCTCGAAAAGTTCCTTTGCGTCCATTTCACCGAGACCCTTGAAGCGGGTCATCTGGATGCCTTTCTTGCCGACAGCCTTGACGCTGTTCAAGATTTCGGGGATTGAAAACAACGGCGTCACGGTCGCCCTGTCGCCTTCGCCCTCGATCAATTCATAGAGCGGCTTGTCCTGCGCTGCGTAGTGGTCCACGGCAAGGCCTTTCTTGGAAAGTTTGCCGAGCAAGTCGGCGATGACCTTGCTTTCCAGGTGTAGATCCGCCTCAACCGCGCGGCGTGTCTGGTTTTTCGGTTTCTCGGATTTTTCCTTCGCCTCGGCGTCGCCGTAAAGATCAGAATTTGCGTCCTTGAACTTCTGCACCTCGTCGAGGTCGTCGAAATAATGGACTGTCTCGTCGTTGCCCAGACGGACTTTGATGAGGAAAACCGGGAATGTGCCCTTCTTGCTGCGCTTCTCGACGTAATCGCCGAAATCACCGCCCTGACGACGGATGAACGTCGCGTATTTGTCGAGCGATTCGAGCAACGTCAGAATTTCCTCGAGCTGCTTCGGCGCGAGCTCGCGTCCGTCAGCAAGATTCCGCAATCGCACTTCTTCCACGCCGTTTTGCAGCAGGATGCGGTTGAGCTGAACGTCGTCGTCAATGTAATCGGTCTTCTTCTTGCGCGTGATGCTGTAAAGCGGTGGCTGCGCGATGTAGACGTAACCGTCCTTGATGAGCTTCGGCATCTGGCGGTAGAAAAACGTGAGCAGCAACGTGCGGATGTGCGAACCGTCCACGTCGGCGTCGGTCATGATAATAATTTTGTGGTAGCGCAGCTTGGCGATGTCGAACGCACCTTCACCTTCGCCGTCGCCGATGCCCGTGCCGATGGCCGTGATCATCGTGCGGATTTCGTTGTTCTGAAGAACCTTGTCCAGCCGCGCCTTCTCGACGTTAATCAATTTGCCGCGAATCGGCAGAATCGCCTGAAATTTTCTATCGCGTCCCTGTTTCGCCGAGCCGCCTGCAGAATCACCTTCGACAATATATAACTCCGTGTTGACCGGATCGCGGTCGGAACAATCCGCCAATTTACCGGGCAATCCGCCGCCGGTGAGCGCGGATTTGCGGACGGCTTCACGCGCCTTGCGCGCCGCCTCGCGTGCGCGTGCGGCGTTCAAAGATTTTTCAATGATGCGCTTTGCAATCGGCGGATTCGCATCGAAATAACTCATCAAGCCTTCGTAACTCACCGAGCCGACAATTCGTTCCACTTCCGGCGAAAGCAGTTTCACCTTGGTCTGCGATTCAAATTTGGGATCACTGTGCTTGACCGAAATCACTGCCGTCAAACCTTCGCGCACGTCGTCGCCGGTGATTTGCGGGTCTTTTTCCTTAAGCAACTCGTTCGACTTTGTGTATTGGTTGATGGCGCGGGTCACGGCGCTGCGAAAGCCGCTCAAATGCGTGCCGCCGTCGGGATTGTGAACCGTATTCGTGTAGCAGAGAACCTGTTCGCTGTAGCTGTCGTTGTATTGCAGGACAACCTCGACGTGAACCTCGATTTCCTTGTCGTCCAGCTTCTCCGTCGTTTCCTTATTGAACGAAATCGGCTTTGGATGCAACGGCTCCTTGCTCTTGTTGAGCTGCTTGACGAACTGCTCCACACCGTCGCGATAAAAAAAGACTTCCGGCTTCGCATCGGGCTGCCGCTCGTCCAGAAAAGTAATTTCCAAACCCGAATTCAAAAACGCCAGCTCGCGCAACCGCTGCGAAATGATGGCCGACTTGAATTCAATCGTGTCGCGGAAGATTTCCGCGTCGGGCTTGAACGTGATGAGCGTGCCGGTATGTTTTGCTTTGCCGATGACGTGAAGTTTCTGGACTGTCTTGCCGCGCTCGAACTCCATGTGATGCACCTCGCCGTCGCGAGACACTTCCACTTCAAACCATTCTGAAACGGCGTTTACACATTTCGCGCCGACGCCGTGAGTGCCGCCGGAAAATTTATAGCCACCCTGTCCGTATTTGCCGCCGGAATGCAAAGTCGTTAAAACCATCTCGACGCCGGGAATTTTATATTGCGGATGGATGTCCACCGGGATGCCGCGCCCGTTATCGCGGACGGAAAGCGAACCGTCCATGTGAATCGTAACTTCAATCTTGTCGCAATGCCCGGCGAGATGTTCGTCCACGGAATTGTCCAAAACTTCCGACACGCAATGGTGCAGCGCGCGCTCATCCGTGCCGCCGATATACATGCCCGGCTTCTTGCGGACGGCTTCGAGTCCCTCGAGTTTTCCGAGCTGCGCCGAGCCGTAATTTCCCTGGATTGCGCCGCTCGAGGGCGCATTTTTTTCTTCGGTGGAATCAGGATTATTTGCCATAAATTGAATCGCGCCAGCGTGATTGTTGACGTGCTGACAAGCTGCCAATAATAATAAGAAACCCATCTGTTCCACACAATGTTTATTTACGGAAAAATACTGTGAAAAACACCATTAGTTGTGGCCTTAAACCTTGCCAAGCCGGACATATTGTGGTTGCTCAACCTGTGGTTAAGTTTTTATTCTGACCAAATTCCGACCTTGCTTTGCAGCCCGTGAACCGTAATTTTGACGGATGGATTTGACTAAAAATTTACTCGTATATCCCGACCAGTTTGTCCGCCGCCACATCGGCCCCAACGCCGCCGAAACCAGCGCGATGCTGGAGCTGCTCGGCCACCAAAATCTGGATCAACTGATTGACGCCGCCGTCCCCAAAAAAATCCGCCTCGGGAAAACGTTAAACCTTCCCGCCGCGCGCAGCGAACATGACGCGCTCACCGAACTGAAAAAAATTGCGGGGGAGAACAAAGTGTTCCGCTCGTTCATCGGCCAGGGTTATTACGACACCATCACGCCGCCGGTGATCCAGCGCAGCGTCCTCGAAAATCCCGGCTGGTATACGCAATACACGCCCTATCAAGCGGAGATTTCCCAGGGCCGGCTCGAGGCGCTGCTCAATTTTCAGACGATGGTGACCGACCTTACCGCGCTCGATATCGCCAACGCCTCGATGCTCGACGAAGCCACCGCCGCCGCCGAAGCCATGACGATGTCGCTGCGTTTGCGCGACGGCCGAAATATTTTCTTCGTTTCGGAAAACTGCCATCCGCAAAACATCGAAGTGGTTCGTGCCCGGGCGAAGGCGCTGGGAATTGATATTGTCGTTGGCAACCACGAAACATTTTCCTTCACCGAAAAAGTGTTCGGCGCACTCGTGCAATATCCCGACACCTTCGGCGCGATTCATGATTTCTCCGGCTTCGCGGAAAAAGCCCATGCCGCCGGTGCGATGCTCACCGTCGCTACCGATTTACTCGCGCTCACGCTCGTCAAGCCGCCGGGCGAATTTGGCGCGGACATCGCCGTTGGCAGCGCGCAGCGTTTCGGCGTGCCGCTCGGTTATGGCGGACCGCATGCTGCCTTCTTCGCCACGCGCGATGAATTAAAGCGCCAGATGCCCGGACGCATCGTCGGCGTCTCCAAGGATTCGCGCGGCAAACCGGCCATGCGCCTCGCGCTCGGCACGCGCGAGCAGCACATCCGCCGCGAAAAAGCCACGAGCAACATCTGCACCGCGCAGGCGTTGCTCGCAAACATGGCGTCGCTTTACGCGTGCTATCATGGCCCGGAAGGATTGAAGAAGATTGCGCAGCGTGTGCATACGCTGACAAAAGCTCTCGCGGAAGGGTTGCGCCGGGGTCAAAGCCACAAGCTGGTAGCAAAAGAGTTCTTCGACACGATCACGATTCCAGAAGATATAGATTTTAATGAGATTCTGCCTTGGCTCGAAAAACAGGGAATGAACGTGCGTCGCAATTCTAACGGTTCGATCGGCATTTCTCTCGATGAAACGACGACCACCGAGGATGTTCGGCGTTTATTGTCTGCGTTTATAGTGCCGTTGACGCCTGACTACGCGGTTGATGTTCTTGCAGGGCTAGCGCAAGAACATTTCCAAATTCCGCAATCCGCAATCCGCCATTCCGCATTTCTCCAGCATAAAGTTTTCAATTCCTATCACTCCGAAACCGAGATGCTCCGCTACATCAAGCGGCTCGAATCGCGCGACCTGTCGCTCACGGCCTCGATGATTCCGCTCGGCTCGTGCACGATGAAGCTGAACGCGGCGGCGGAAATGTTTCCCGTCTCGTGGCCGGAGTTTGCGAAAATTCATCCGTTCGCACCACTCGCCCAAGCGCGGGGCTATCAGATTCTTTTTCAATTGCTCGAAGACTGGCTCGCGGAAATCACCGGCTTCGCGGGCATATCGCTCCAGCCCAACGCCGGATCGCAGGGTGAATACGCCGGGCTGCTCGTCATCCGCGCCTATCACGAAGCGCGCGGCGAGGCGCATCGCAACGTCTGTCTGATTCCCACTTCCGCGCACGGCACGAATCCCGCCAGCGCGGTCATGGCCGGCATGAAAGTCGTAGCCGTCGCCTGCGACCCGAACGGCAATATTGACGTGGCCGATCTTCGCGCCAAAGCCGAGGCGCACAAGGCGGAACTCTCGTGCCTGATGATCACTTATCCCAGCACGCACGGCGTGTTCGAGGAAACCATCCGCGATATTTCGGAAATCATCCACGCGAACGGCGGCCAGGTTTACATGGACGGCGCGAACATGAACGCGCAGGTCGGTTTGACCTCGCCCGGCTTCATCGGCGCGGATGTCTGCCATTTGAATCTGCACAAAACGTTTTGCATTCCGCATGGCGGCGGCGGTCCCGGCGTCGGGCCGATTGGCGTGGCGAAACATCTCGTGCCGTTCCTGCCGAGCCATCCGGTGTTCACGTCGCGGCTTGAAGACGTGAATCATTCCAAGCAGCACATCGGCCCGGTCAGCGCCGCGCCGTGGGGCAGCGCGAGCATCCTGCCGATTTCGTGGATGTATATCGCGATGATGGGCGCGGACGGTCTGACCGAGGCGACCAAGTTCGCCATCCTGAATGCGAATTACATTTCCAAGCGGCTGGAAAATCATTTCCCGACGCTTTACCGCAGCAACGGCCTCGTCGCGCATGAGTGCATTCTGGACTTGCGCGCGTTCCGCGCCACCACCGCCGAGGACGTGGCGAAGCGGCTGATGGATTACGGCTTTCACGCGCCGACGCTGTCGTGGCCCGTCGCCGGCACGCTCATGGTCGAGCCGACCGAAAGCGAATCGAAATCCGAGCTGGACCGTTTCTGCGACGCGATGATCGCCATCCACGCGGAAATGACCGCCGTGGAGAACGGCACCGCCGACGCGAAGAACAATCTGCTCAAAAACGCCCCGCACACCGCCGACCAGATTGCCAGCGACAATTGGAACCGGCCTTACAGCCGCGAACAGGCGGCGTTTCCGGCGAAGGATCTGCACGACTACAAATTCTGGCCGCACGTCAGCCGCGTGGACAACGTCTTCGGCGACCGTAACCCGGTTTGCTCGTGTGTCGGAATGGAAGCGTATCAAAGCTAAAAGCCTGCCGCGCCGTAGCGCAGCGAAGGCGAGATTGCGCGGAAAGGTGCGACAGGGTAAGTTACTGGCGACCGCCAAAATGTTATGAACAAAATCTCGCTGATCGCTTTAGCCATCTTGGTTGGTGGGGCATGCACGTTGTTAGTCCAGAAGTCACGGGTTAGAAACTTGCCCACAAACGCGAGAGCAAATGCGGAGTTGGGCCAGCGGATGCAGAAGGCGGTCCTCACAGATCAGGATATGGGCGAGATAGAGCAGATTCTCAGGGCCGGTTTCAAAATCGACGATCCCATCGGGTGCGGAACTTTTAATTGCGTGGATGGAGCGGTTGCGGTTGGTAACGTGAAAATGTTGAAATTCTTTTTGGCCAACGGGGCGCAGGCGAAGAGCAGCGCTTTAATGCAGGCCGCCTGGTGCAAGGATTCCAAAGTTTCCTTCCAGCTTGTGCAGGCACTTTTGAATGCGGGAGCTGAGGCTGGTTATAGAGAATATTTTCCCACGAATTATGTCACTGGCGATACGCACGAGCCCGACTCCCGCCGTTTCACTTCTCCGTTGCATGTAGCCTGTTACCAAAGTTACTCCGACGTTACGGAATTGCTTCTCAGCCGTCCCGGGGTGGAGATTAATGCGCTGGATATTGACGGTCGCACGCCGTTGATGTGGGCGGCTGACAAGGGAAATAAGAAAATTGTCGCGATGCTGTTGGCAAAAGGCGCAGATATGAATCTCACAAATGGACGCGGTCAAACGGCCGCAAGTTTTGCCCATGGTCCGGATCAATCTGATATTTTGGAGATTCTTCAAAAGGCTTCAATGAACACAAAATTGAGCGCGGCAAACTGACCAACGCGCATTGAACAGTTGCAAATGCAGGGTAAATCCACTGTGATCACCGCCGACCAGATTGCGAGCGACAATTGGAACCAGCCTTACATCCGCGAGCAGGCGGCATTTCCGGCGAAGAGCCTGCACGTCTACAAATTCTGGCCGCACGTCAGCCGTGTGGACAACGTCTTCGGCGACCGCAACCCGGTTTGCTCGTGTGTGGGGATGGAGAATTTCGCCGCGTGACAATTTTGCCGAATCATGTAAAGTGACTTCAGATGAAAGCCGTGTGACTATTGCACTTTCCGCCGGAAGTTCCCATCTGGGTTGACCCGGAACGATTGAGCGGCGCTCCCTGTTTCGCGGGCACGCGCGTGCCGGTGGACAGCCTGTTCAACAATCTGGAAAGCGGCTTGAGCCTCGACGAATACCTGGATTGTTTCCCTGATGTGACGCGTGAACAAGCCGTTGCCGTTTTGGAATACGCCCACAAGACCGCGCTTCAGGCCGCATGAAAGTGCTGCTGGATGCCTGCGTTCATCCGTGGTTAATTTGATTTCAGAGGGCTTCGCCCGGCGGAAATTTCTCGAATACCCCAGATTTTCACCGATCTTGCCGGTGGCACCCTTCATAAACCGGCCGTCAGATGGAGGTTAAATCGAGAATCACGAGACTCCCGAAGTCGGGTTTTGATGTTTTTCAGCGAAAAACTGCTGTATTTGCTGGAAAACTGTGTGGAATTCAGCGTTATTGTGGAAATAACACATTTTTATTACCACTTTTTCATCGAATCCGTGCAGGATCACGGCAAAATACAGCGGGAAAACGGAGATTTCGTGCAGGAATTTGACCTGGGCTTGCAAGAGAACCGCGTATGCTTGCAGTAATTCCACAAAATACTGCCGTATTTCGACGATTTCCTGCAAGAAAACGCGAAAATCGTGCAGGATTTTGGCGTCCGCGTGTTGTGATTCATCGAAATACTGGAAAATAAAACTGATTATTGCCATGTGTTCGGAGAAGTCTTGGGGTGGAATTGCTGTGGTGGCGACGCCCTCGTCGCCCGAGGGCGTGCTTTCAAAATATGGAGTGCGCCCGGCCCGGGCCGGAGCCATTTCCATCGGGCAGCCGGTTTTCTCCGCGCTTCCGCGTTCTTTGCGTCACCATTTGCAGGATTGCAATCGTATGGAAAAGATTTCATCCTTTTTTCATGACCACCGATTCTCCAATGAAACGATTTGTTACCGCCGTGTTGCTCGGATTGATTGCCGCGAGCTTCGTTCTCAATTTATCCGCCCAGACTGTCACGAGCATCGTGCCGGATGGCAAAGCGCACCAGTTCGAGACGCGCGATCATCAATTCTTCATAGACGGCCAGCCTACGATGCTGGTCGCGGGCGAGATGCACTTCGGGCGCGTCCAGCCGGAGGATTGGGACAGGCGCATCAAGCAGGCGAAGGCGATGGGCTTGAACACGATCAGCTTTTATCTGTTCTGGAACCAGGTGGAGACGCAGGAGGGGGAATTTAATTTCACCGGCATGACGGATGTGCGGCGCGTGCTGAAACTTTGCCAGAAAAATGGAATGTGGGTCGTGTTGCGTCCCGGCCCGTATTGCTGCGCGGAGATCGAGTATGGCGGCATTCCGTGGTGGACGTTGAAACATCCGGAGGTGAAGGTCCGCACGGCCGACCCGCAATGGCTGGCATGGTGCAGCAATTATCTGGCGCAGGTCTATAAACAGGTCGGCGACCTGGAGGTGAGCAAGGGCGGGCCGTTGCTGATGGTGCAGGTGGAAAACGAATATGGCATCACCGATCCCACGAACAATGATTACATGGTGGCGATGACGAAGGTTTTCAAGGATGTCGGTTTCAAAAATCTTTTCACCTGCGACCCGACCACGAAAGTCTGGAGCAATCCCGCCTTGCGCGTTCCCGGATTGATGTATGGCCGCAACGGTCTTGCAAGCGACGAAAGATTCCGGCAGAGCGCGGAACTCATTGGTGATTATCCGGTGTATGTGCCGGAAGTTTACACGGCGTGGTTCAGTGGCTGGGGCGAGCCGATTGCCAAAAAGAATTCCACCATCCCGCAAATCACCAACTGGGTGACGTATCTGCTGGATCACAACGATTCGTTCTGCTTGTTTTGTCTTTTCGGCGGATCGAACTACGGCTTCGACAACGGCTGCGCCTTCTTTTCGCCCGTGCAGGCGAGCTACGATTACAACGCTCCGATTGACGAGGCCGGACGGACAACGGAGAAATACCGCGCGCTGCGAACTTTGCTGACCGAGCGGCTGAAGATCAATCCGCCTGAACCGCCCGCCAACCCGCCGGTGATCGAAATTCCCACAATCAAGCTAGATCAAAGCGAGCCGTTGCTCCAGACCCTGCCGCGCAAGCCGACGCTCGTCTCCGACAAAACGGTTTCGATGGAAGATTTGAACCAGGATTACGGCTTCGTGCTTTACCGCAAAACATTTCCGAACGGTTTGAAAGGCAAACTCGAATTGAAAACCGCGCAGGATTACACCGTCGTCATGGTCAACGGCAAAACTGTCGGCACCGCATTTGTCGGCGACGGACTGGACAGCAACAAAATTGAGCTGCCTGAAACCGACGGCCCGGCCACGCTGGATTTGCTCGTCTATAATCTCGGACGCATCAGCGTCGTCGTGACGGCGGACACCGCGCATCTCGCGCGCAAAGGATTGATTGGCGGCGCGACGCTTGATGGCGCGGACTTGAGCGGCTGGCAGATTTATTCACTGCCATATTACAACGTGAACAATTTCAAAGCCTCTGCAGAGCAGCACACCGGCCCGACTTTTTATCGCGGCACATTCATCTTGGACAAACTCGGCGGCACGTTCCTCGATATGCGCAATTGGAGCATGGGCGCGGTCTGGGTCAACGGCCACAACCTTGGACGGTTCTGGGATCACGGCGGCCTGCGTTCGCTGTTCCTGCCGGGCGAATGGCTCAAACGGGGACAGAATGAAATCGTCATTCTCGAATTGCACGACGCGCCGAAACTGGCCGAAGTGAGCGGCGGCACGAAGATTATCGAGGAACCGGCTGTTCCCTTTGCGGTGAAACTGGATCGAGCGGACTTGAAAGCGCCAATTACACCTGCGGCTCCGGAAGACACAAATGCCCCGGGCAAACTTCTGCCGTTGAAGGTGGTCGGGACAAAAATCCTCGACAGCAACAACCAGCCGGTGCGTTTGCGCGGCGTCAATGCCGCCAGCCTGGAATGGACAAGCGACGGTGACGGGCACATTCTGCAAACGGTCAACGTGGCCATCCGCGACTGGCACGTGAACATCATCCGCCTTCCGCTATCGCAGGATCGCTGGTTCGGCAAGGCACCGGAACAAAACGGCAACAGCCAGCCCTATCGCGATTTGGTTCATCAGGTCGTGGACGAATGCGCTACGCAGAATTGCTACATCATCCTCGATTTGCACTGGTCGGATTGCAACGAGTGGGGGCACAACATCGGGCAGCATTCCATGCCCGACACGAACAGCATTGTGTTCTGGAAGGATTTCGCACCACTCTACGCCAACAATCCCGCTGTCCTCTTCGACTTGTATAACGAACCGCACGATGTCTCATGGGATGTCTGGCTCAGCGGCGGACAAATCACGGACAAGCCCGTTGGCAGGAACATGGCGGTAAATAATTATCATTGTGTCGGGATGCAGGCGATGCTCGATGCCGTCCGCTCCACCGGCGCGAAAAATGTCGTCATCTGCGGCGGGCTGGACTGGGCCTACGATTTCTCCGGCATTCTGGACGGCCGGCAGCTTTCCGATCCGAATGGCAACGGCGTCATTTATTCGAATCATTGCTACGACAACAAAGGTGACAGCGTTGACACATGGATTGCAAAAATGGAAACGGCGACCGCCAGACTGCCGGTGATCGTCAGCGAATTCGGCGGCAATTCCGGCCCAAGCAAAAAAGTTCCCACCGACAACTGGCTCTTGCACGTCCTTCAAGCCATTGAGGATCATCAATGGTCCTACACCGCGTGGGATTTGCATCCCGCCGCCGGGCCGAGGCTGGTTTCAGATTGGAACTACACGCCGTCGCCGCGTTACGGTGTGTTCGTTAAAGAGGCGCTGGATGGAACCCTGCCCGCCTACCAGCCGCCTGCGGAATAATCACCGCAAATGGTTAGCCGCATCGGCAAAGCCGGCGACGATCTCATCGCGCGATTTCATGTTGCGAATGCGCACATAGGAATCGCTTTCAAGTTTTGCCGTAAACGCCGCCTTCAATTCCTGCGCACGCTTGAACTGCTTGTCCGGTTTGGCTGGCGTAAGCGGATACTCAATAGCAAACCCAGCGACGCGCAAATCCTGAATGAGCTTTAGCGACGGCGCGCGGAGGGTTTCGTCCTCGATCAAAACGAAAACGTCTGCGTGCGAATCAAATTTCGGCAGCAGGCCGCGTGACTTGAGGATTTCCAGCAGCACCACGTCGCCCATGCCGAAGCCGAGCGCGGGCAGGTTCACCTTGCCGCCGCTGAT
>PKZR01000303.1 GCA_003133815.1 Limisphaerales bacterium
ATTGGAGTCGGTGGTGTGCTGATGTAATGACATGGTTGTTATTATTTGCTGTCTTCTGGGCAAGCATCGCCGCCGCCCAGCTCCCGTCGCCCGCAGAGGATACCAATCGTCCTGCCGGCATCACCCAGAATCCCACCCGGCCTAATTCATGGTCCGACGCCCAGGGCCGAAACTACGTTCGATCCGGCGTGGGAACATGGACTTCTTACGATGATGCCAAGGCAAGTCTCTATCCGCTGCCGGACCCGCTGGTGCTGAAGAACGGTCAGCCGGTCAAGGACGCCAAAACCTTGTGGAATCAGCGCCGCCCGGAAATTTTGGAAGATTTCCGCGCCGAGATGTATGGGCGCATTCCTGAGAATACGCCAAAGGTGACGTGGGAAGTGACAGCCACCGACACCAATGCCGCCGGCGGAACCGCCATAAAAAAAATCGTCGTCGGCCATATAGATAATTCGCGGTATCCCGCCGCCAGTCCCGGCATCCATCTGACATTTTATACGCCTTCCAATGCCAAGGAACCGGTGCCGATGATTGTGGTTGTTGTCGCAGGCCCGGGTGGTTACGGCGCACCGCGCGGAGGTGCTCCGGCGACGCAATCGGAGCCACCGCCAGGCAGCCCGTTGTATCAGCTTCTGGCCATTGGATGGGGCTACGGAACGATGGAAGTTGGCCCCATCCAGAATGATTACAGTGGCGGGTTGACCTCCGGCATCATCGGGTTGGTGTCCGAAGGCAAGCCGAGAAAGCCAGATGACTGGGGCGTGCTAACGGCGTGGTCGTGGGGCTTGAGCCGCGCGCTGGATTATTTTGAAACCGACAAATCCGTGGATGCCAAACAAATGGGTGTCGAAGGACATTCCCGATATGGCAAGACAGCGCTGCTGGCTGCCGCGTTGGATTCACGTTGGGCGATTGTGTTTGCCAGTTGCTCCGGCGAAGGCGGTGCCAAACCGTCACGGCGCAATTTTGGCGAGACTGTGGACAACGTCGCGAACTCACATTGGTTCGCGCCCAGCTTCCACAAATACGCCGGCCATTGGAACGACCTGCCCGTGGACTCGGATGAATTGATTGCTCTCGTCGCGCCCCGGCCAATCTTTCTGAACGGCGGCACCGGCGATCAATGGGCCGATCCGCATGGCGCGTTTCTCGCCGCCGTTGCCGCCGGACCGGTGTATCAACTTCTCGGAAAAAAAGATTTAGGCTCCACGGAAATGCCCGCGCCCGACACGGCATTGACCTCGGGCGAAATTGCTTTTCGTTATCATGCCGGCGGCCACACGGATGTTCCCGACTGGCCAACCTTTCTGCAATTCGCACAGCGATACCTCCGGACGCCGGGCGGTCCTTCAACCCTTCATTGATTCGCCGCGATACAAATGATTAGACTAAATCGCGTGGCAAGTCATAAATGACACATGAAACTTGATCCGAAAAAGACGGCATTGCTGACGCTCGATTGCCAAATGGGGATTTTTGGACTTATCACAGGAGCGGAGGTGGTCATACCTGCCGCAGTCAGGGCCGTGGAATTTGCCCGGAAGAATTCATTTCTGATCATCCATTTGGGGCTTGGATTTTCGGAAGGCTATCCGGAGATTCCAGATGTGGGCTCCTCATTTAAACGGGTGAAGGATAACAATCTTTTTGTGGAAGGACTACAAGCCGGTCACGAAGTGATTGGAAGGTCAGTTGTGCATATCCGCAACTAAGCGCAACTTTTGTCCACATGAAGGATAGTTTAGTTCAGATGCCTTAGTGGCATGGTCTCGAAATTTGATTCCACTTTTCGGTTTCAGCTTTCAGGATATGGAATCCAATCAAAATTCAGGACAGCCATTCCAGTTTTGAGACAGAATCGAGCAGTCTGACCTTTCAGAATTCAAGGTTTTCAAGGAAAAATAATTTGGCACCAATTCTGCTGAAATTTTTGTGCAGCTTCGGATTTCTTTTAATGGTGATGAAAAAGAAACTGCTCGGACATCATGCCGAATACTTTTCGCGATTCAAAGCGAAGGAAAGTCCGCCGTCTTCCGCAAATTTCTGGCTCAATTTTGAATTCAATGCAGTTTCAATCGTTTTTAACAAGGCAGGTTATGGGGAACAAGATTTATCATGAACATACCCGGGGAAAAAATGGCGGCGGTTCGAGTGTTGCATCTTGAAGATGATAAAAGCGACCGGATTCTGGTTGCGGAAATGATGCGCTTTGAAGGGCTGGTCTGCGAAATCAAGGCTGTTCAAACCAGGGAAGATTTTGAGAGGGCTCTGCATCAGGGTGGCATCGATCTCATCATATCCGATTACAGCATGCCGACATTTGACGGCTTGACCGGGCTTACCATTGCAAAAAGGGTGCTGCCGAAGGTGCCGTTCATATTCTTCTCGGGCACCATCGGCGAGGATCTGGCGGTGAACAGCCTTAAGAAGGGCGCTGCCGATTACGTGATCAAGCAGCGGCCACACCGGCTTGTGACTGCCATAAGACAGGCCTTGCGCAACGTGGAAGATCAGGCCTTGCTGCAACAAACGGAGCAAAAAAATCGCGAGCAGGCCGAGCTCTTGGACAAGGCCACGGATGCCATTCTCGTTTGTGACCTGGACAATCGCATCATCTATTGGAATCAAAGCGCCGAACGGATTTATCGCTGGACTGCCGCCGAAGCGATTAATAAAAACATCATGGAAGTCATCTTCCTCGGCAAAGCGCCGTCGCAGCTTCAGGAAGTGATGATAAGTGTTCATGAGCGTGGAGAATGGATCGGCGAGCTGCATGAATCCACGAAAGACGGCAGGCCCATCATCGTTCAAAGCCGCGCCACACTGATCTGTGACGAGAACGGGCTGCCAAAATCACTTCTTTTCATCAACACGGACATCACGGAACGCAAACAGCTTGAGGAACAATTCTTCCGCTCGCAACGCCTCGAAAGCCTTGGCGCCCTGATCAGCGGCATTGCGCATGATCTGAACAACGCGCTTGCGCCCGTGCTTCTTGGCATTGACATGCTGCGCGCGTCGCCTGCCGAGAAGGAGAGCATCCTCAAAACAATGCAGTTCAGCGCCAAGCGGGGCGCGGACATGGTCAAACAGGTGCTTGCCTTCGCCCGCGGCGGCGACACGCGCAAGTCACTGATGCATGCCGAACCGCTCGTGAAGGAGATGGGCAGAATCATCACTGATACATTTCCCAAGAACATCGACTGCCAGGTGAAGTTGAGCAGCCAGTTGTGGCCCGTGTTGGGCGTTCCCACGCAATTATACCAGGTGTTGATGAATCTTTGCGTCAATGCCCGTGATGCCATGCCAAATGGCGGCACGCTCACGCTGTCCACGGAGAACGTTTGCCTGGATGAAACCTCGACCATAAACCATCCGGACGCAAAACCGGGCAATTATGTCTGTGTCACCGTCAAGGACACCGGCACCGGCATTTCCGCCGAACAGCTCGCCAAAATTTTCCAGCCATTTTTTACCACCAAGCCTCCTGGCCAGGGCACGGGGCTGGGATTGTCCACTTCATTGAACATCATCAAGAATCACGAAGGTTTTTTGACGGTGAACAGCGAAGTTGGACGCGGCACGGAATTTAAATTCTATCTGCCCGCAGTGATTGATATTTTCCCTCATTCGATGCCCATGGAACCGTTGCTGCCGAAAGGCAACGGAGAATGCATCCTTGTCGTGGACGACGAGGCGATAGTCCTGGTCATTGCGCGCACGGCCCTGGAAAACTACGGCTATCGCGTGTTGACCGCCGACAGCGGCCTTGATGCGATCAGTTGTCTGGCAGAGAAGCGTGATGCCGTGGATCTGGTCATCACCGACCTTTCCATGCCTCTGATGGGCGGCACCGCCACGGCCATCGCTTTGAGCAGGATCAATCCCAACCTCAAAATCATTTTTGCCGGCGGTTCGGAAAAAGAGGCGGAAGATGCGAAGGAGCGGGTCAAGGCCAAGGCGTTCATTTCCAAACCGCTCACGGTGGAAAATCTCCTGACAACCCTGCACAAAGTCCTGTCAAAAAGGGAAAGCTGAGCAGCCGGCAGGTGTGCTTTTCGGCCGCATCCTGCATCTTTCAAACTGTCGTTCGGTGGGGCGCAAGCTGATGCATCACCCAAATTTCCTTTTCTTCAATCGTTTTGCCGTTATCCTGCTGCGCTCGGTGGAGTCCGTTGAATCGTTAATTGGTTAAATCGGTTTTTGATGTAACGATTCACGGTTCAACGATGTAACGACAACAATGGATTCAGCACACATACGCAATTTCAGCATCATTGCCCACATTGATCACGGCAAGACCACGCTTTCAGACCGGCTGTTGCACCGCACCGGCACAATTGCCACGCGCGACATGTCCGACCAGTTGCTCGACGCGATGGATTTGGAGCGTGAACGCGGCATCACCATCAAGGCGCATCCGGTCACGATGCTTTACACGGCCAAGAACGGCGAGACTTACGAGCTGAACCTGATTGACACGCCCGGTCACGTTGATTTCGCCTACGAGGTGTCGCGCAGCTTGAGCGCGTGCGAGGGCGCGTTGCTGGTGATTGACGCGGCGCAGGGTGTCGAGGCGCAGACGGTGGCGAATTATCATCTCGCGGCGAAGTTGAACCTCGAAATCATCCCCGTCATCAACAAGATTGACCTCGGCCACGCGGACGTGCCGCAGGCGAAACGGCAGTTGGAAGACGTGCTGGCGATCCCGGCGGAACTGGCCATCCCGTGCAGCGCGAAGGAAGGCATCGGCATCGAGGACATCCTTGAGGCGATTGTCGCGCGCATCCCGCCGCCGAAGCCGACGGGCGAGCCGAGTTTGCAGGCGCTGGGTTTTGATTCTTATTTCGACACTTACAAGGGCGTCGTCACGCACGTGCGCGTTTTCAACGGCGAATTGAAGGCCGGCCAGATGGTGAAGCTGCTGCACTCCGGCAAAACTGTCGAGGTTAAGGAAGTCGGCAGCTTCAATCCGAAACCTTACATACGCGAGAAACTCGAAGTCGGCGAGACCGGTTATTTCACGGCGAACATCAAGAGCGCGGCGGAGGTGAAGATGGGCGACACGATCACCGACGCGCGCAATCCGTCGCCGGTGTTGCCGGGCTTCAAGGAAATCCATCCGATGGTGTTCAGCGGCATTTATCCGATCAACACGGCGGACTACGAGGCGTTGAAATCCTCGATGGGAAAATTGAAGCTCAACGATTCCGCCTTTGTCTATTCCTCGGAAACTTCCGTCGCTCTCGGCTTCGGATTTCGTTGCGGCTTCCTCGGCCTGCTGCATCTGGAAATCGTGCAGGAACGTCTGCGCCGCGAATACGACATGGACATCATCGCGACGTATCCGAGCGTGGTCTATCATGTGACGCTCTCGGACGGCACGCGCAAGCAGGTGGACAACCCGGCCTTCATGCCCGACGTGACCTACATCGAGAAAATCGAGGAGCCGATGGTCAAGGCGTTCGTCATCTGCCCGAACGAAAACATCGGCGACATGATGGCGTTGATTTCCGAAAAGCGCGGCGCGGTTGACCACACCGAGACGCTCGACGCCAAGCGCGTGATGCTCACCAGCCTCATTCCGCTGAACGAAATCCT
>PKZR01000061.1 GCA_003133815.1 Limisphaerales bacterium
CTGATTGTTCCGACGACTTGAGTCCGGTAACGGTTGAAGCTGAAATTCCGCAAGTCCACAGGTTGCTGTCCGTTCCTGGTTTGCTGCATGACCGTTGCTGAATTGGCAAAATTCCGAAGGACGCCAAAGATGCCCGGCAACGCACCTGTCGGGTTGACGCTTATCTGTTCCATTGCGTCCATGAAACCCTCTGCGACCCGCGAATGGCTGCGGGTGCGAGCACACCAACGCAACGAATCTCGAAGACCGTCCGAATCCGGCATGCCTGCGTAGTATTCGCCGGACAATGTGAGCAGTTCTGGAATCACAACAAACAGGGATCGCGCTGGGTTCGAGATGCACTCCCTGCCTGCCGCTTGAATCAGGTCGCGGGCTATGACCGGAGAATACTCAAGGCGACGGGCAGCTGTGCGCCCAAGCTCGAAGAACAAACGTTCGAGGCCCTTTAGACGCTGCCAGGCTTTGGCATTGTAACCCCGACTCAACAGGTTCGACACCTCGCTCAATAGTTCGCAGAGAGACCTTTCGATTTCCGGCGTTAGCGAGGCTGTGTTCGGAATTAAGCCGCCACTCGAACCGTGGCTGAAAGCCCACCAATATGCCATTGCTTTGAGACCGACAGGGGCTGTCGTTGATGGAATCGCGAGGACGATTGGAAACCCTCCCCCGAGTTCGTCGCTGAGAAGCTGCCAAGCACTGCTCTCATCGCGACGAATTTCCAGTTCCATGAGCCAAATGCTGCCTTCCGGCCAGCCTTCCTTTGGCACATCCAGAGACACGCGATACAGCGCGCTTGCCGCATCAACATCCGCTGAAACATTTGCACATTCCAGCTTGGGCAATCCTTCACAGGTGAAGGTAGAATGGCCCGAAGATGAGAAACGCTGTCCCTCAAATTCGACAACCCTACCACTCACAAGCTCCCGGATTTTTGGGCGAACCCACGACACTTCGTCGGCAAATTTGAAGACAAGGCTCTCGTAGTTTTCATCAGATTGCGTGTCAGCGAAACGCGGCACTAGCGGCTGCGTGAACTTCGCAATCCTGATTGAATTACCATGCAGACCAATCGCGATTTCACTCCCATTGGGGAAGCGTGTCGAGAGATCTGCAAGGCTCAGGTCACAAAAGAGGCTTCCGCTTGCACGGCTGACCTCTTGAACTGCAATTCCGTTCACTAGAATCTTGTAGTCATCCGCCGGGATGTGCCAGATGCGGAGAAGCCGCGTCGATTGAATCGAGGCGCTAAAACTGTTTCCGAGACGACAAGCCTCCGGGTGAATTGCGAGTCCGGCGCGCTTTTCAAACGACTCCAGAAAAGTTCCGCTTCGTGAAAAGCGGAACGTCACGATCTCTTCACCAACTTCAAAGGCCAAAACGTGTTGCCTGCGATTGTCATTTGAGTGTTTCAGCGTTCTGCCATCCCACGGCAAACCGAGACAATCTCCCCACCGGATATTCAACGGCAAGGCATCGCAGTCGAAGCCCACGCCCTCACGATATTCGCGCAACCCCACCCAAAGCTTGAAAATCTCTTTGCATTGCGGACGGCGACTGCCTCTGGAAACGGACAGTTGGATAAAGTGGAGACCAGTCGTCAGCATCGTGAGAAGCTCGCTGGCATCTGGTTGGTATNNATGGACATGCAGTTTCCAGTCGGCAGAAGCGCCCGCATCTTCTTCAACCGGACACCAAACCTCGGGCAGATTGCTCCAGCCATAGTGAAGGCGTTCCAATTCGTCAGTGCAGACCGTCTTGCCATTCGATGCGAAGAATGGAACTTGGGCTGCCTTGAAAACGAAACTCCTTTCATTCGCCGCAAGCCGGAGTTCCTGACCCGGACGCAGTGTGATTTCCGACAGCGATAATTGTCCATCGGGCCAGTCCCACCGCCTCGTCGCAGCATCGAATTGCGACTCGACCGAGTGTAAAACCCAATACTGGCCGCTGCGCATTGCGATGACTTCGCCTTCCTCAACTCGATGCCAACAACGAGACGCGGAATCGAAGGCCAAAAAGGGCTGCTTCAATTCCGACCAACGCAAATCGAATTCGCGCCGCAAATTGTGCCCGCCAGCAAGGCCGCGGAGTTCCACTGTGAAGTGCCCCTGGCTTGAGACGGGGAAAACCGTTTCGTCATTCGCGCCCACCCGCTGGGGTGTTCCGCCGACAACCCACATCAGCCCCGTGGGTCCGACAAGTGATGCGGGCTGCTTCGGACAAACAACTTCGAGAGAACTGAAGTCCGCTGCAAGTCGAAGGAACGGAGCGCATGGGCGTTCTGCCGTTCCTTGACCCACATCCTTAAATGATTCCTCGATGGCGTGTGCAAGTGCCGGATTGATCTCCAACGGCTGAGCGTCAAGGGCCACTCGCAGGGCAACTTCACAAATCAATGGACCAGCCGGACCAGCCAATGCTTTCCGCAGAATTGGGATGTTCGCCAAATAGGGACTGCGCCCCATCATAGCTCGCAAGTCCTGCCCTGCATTGGGCGCATCTGGGTCAGGTAGAGAATACTGCTGTTCAACCCACCGCATTGAACGAGCAAAATTTCCAACATGGCACAAGGGCAGCCCGGCTTGGAACAACATGCGTTCCATGTAAATGAACGCACC
>PKZR01000465.1 GCA_003133815.1 Limisphaerales bacterium
TCGCGCAGGAAAATGACATTGATGTAGTCGTGACGGGCTTACGCATGGCCGGGATGTCAGGACTCGAAGTTTTGGAGCGCCTCAAATACATGAACCCGGAGATTGAGGTGATTATTATGACAGGATTTGAGACGACCGATACCGTCCTCAAGGCTTTACGACTCCGGGCGAGCGATTATATCAACATGCCCTTTGACCTTGCGACGATGCGCGCCGCCGTCAACAAGGCGATGCAGCGTCACTTGCTCGCATGTGAAAAATCCGCAGCACGGAAAAAATCCAGCAGCAACTTGGAAAAAGTTGCCGACCTGCCGTTGTTCAAACGTCGAGGCAGGCTGCTGATTGTGGACGGCGAGGACGGGCCGCGACAAGCACTGCGCCTCATATTTGAAGGAGAATATGATGTGTTCTTGGCCGAGGACGGGCTGACGGCTATTGAACTAGCAATGCAACACGACATTGACGTAGCAGTGCTGGATACCCTCGCGGGCAGAGAGTTGTCAGGCATCAAGGCGTTGGAGCGACTCAAAATCTTGAAACCGGACATTGAGGTGATCATGATGACGGCGTTCGAGACGAATGACCTCATCCGCGAATCGTTGCGCTTGGGGGCATGTGATTACATTAACAAGCCGTTCGACCTCGCGACGATGCGCGCCGCCGTCAGCAAGGCGATGCAACACCACACGCGCGCAAGCGAAATGACAGCTTGCCAGCAAAAATAAGAAACTGACGAATCAAACGCCGCATACTTAACGCACATGAAGCCAGCAAATTTAGGAATCATCATTGCCAAGCTGATTGCTGCGGCGATGCTGTTTGCGGCTCTTGGCCGTCACCCATACGACTATTATACGCTTCTGCGCTGGGTTGCGTGCGGCGTTGCGGCATTCACCGCATTTCAGGCCGTAAAAATCAAAAAAACCGGCTGGCTGTGGGTTTTTGTAATCGTTGCCGTTGTGCTAAACCCTATTGCTCCACTTCGTTTGAAGCGCGAGACTTGGGCGTATGTTGACGTTGCTGCCGCCGTGCTGATTTTGCTGTCAATCGCCTTCATGGATATTCGCAAATCGCGTCCGTGAATTTACAATCATCTTCGCAAAGCAATTCTCCGTGCGCGAAATCACAGAGGCAAAATTCCCGGAGCCGGGCGGCGGGTGCAATNNTGACGCGACGACCGGCGACATAAAATTGAACTCTGATTCGCGCACACGACACCCGCGACTGCGGACTGGCTGGGGACATTGGGGCGGATGATCGCCGGAAATCAGTTGGCGGCATACGCAGCGGATGACGGGTGACTAGACTTGGCAACAAAGTGCGCAACAAAGTGCGCAACAAAGTTGGCATCATGCGTGGCATCGAACGCAACGCCGGACGCCGCATCTGGGTTGGCGTCAAATTGCGCAGCAAACGCAGCAAGTGACGCAACTTTTGCGCCGCACTGCGCGTTGCACAGAATCCTTAATCGGTTAAGGGGTTCGGCTTCTACTCCATTTTATTGGTTTCTCTATAATTTGCGGATGCAGACCCGTTGAATGGAACCCGGCAGACACATGGCGCGTTTTGCGGCTGCAACGGCAACAACACGACGAACATTTTAGCCACCAATTGCTGGCGGCTTAAAAACTCATTTTGCCGACTAAATTGGCCTTGCGAGCCGGTAAAAAATTCTCGTCGGTTACGCCCATAATCCCTCACGCCATTTTGTGTAAAGATTACACGATGCGCCCGTCCTGCTCCGGGTAGAATCCTCAATTGCGATGAATAGGAGATCGGACGTATGACCAGTAAAAATGACTTTCAAAGTGCCACCCGCACGCCAGCCAGCGCGGGCGTGATTGGAAATGGCAACCGTCCGGCACAATCCCGCGCCGCACAGTTTATCAGCGACCGGGAAGGCAATCTGCCGGTGTGGGTAAGAGCGCCAAAGTTCGGGCATGAGTTTTATTCCGGCTGCACACGCCCGAAGCTCTACGAATGGGCGGCAAAAGGCTTCATCCGTTCCGTGTCCATCCGTGAACCGGGACGCATCAAGGGCGTCCGGCTGTTTCATCTCGCCAGCATCCTTGCGTTTATCGAGCGATGCGAGGCTGGCAGCTTCACGCCAGAAATAAATCGGCGGACGCTTTGAAACCCAGGACGCAATAGCTTTGGGCATCAATGCGGTGAACCAGCAGCAGGCATTTCATCTTTGTAGGCTTCAAAATCACGACTCAATTTCACCACGCGGGCGAACAAAGTGACCAGAGCGCAACGCTGGTTGACAGTCAGTTTGCGCGATTCCAGTTTTGCGCTGATTAACTTTTCCTGCCCGTCGCACACCACCGCGCCGGTTTCCACAAACTCGCGCCACGACTCCACCAGTTGCGCGGACGGCAGTGCGTCGCCAGCCCAATGCAGACAATCCCGGTGCATCCGCGTGAATTGTTTGAACACTGTCAGCCATATACGCCGTTGATTGTTGGACAAATCGTTTTTGGCGAGCGCGGCAATGGCGCGGTTGCGATGTTTCGGCAAGACACGCAATTGGTTCACGATAAATTCAGATTCAGCTTGTTGGTTCATTTGTGCTTGTTGGGGTTGGTATTGGTTCAACTGGTATCGGATCGGCATAATACGGACGCGGATACGGGCGGCGTGATTTGCCTTTTTTCCGGTTCAAACCGAGCAGTGCGATTTCAGCCGACACAATGCCACTCAATGCCGTGGTCATTTTGCCGAGTTCATCCGCGCTCGGTTTTTCGCTGGCCGTGAGTTTCGCATCCAGCAACGTGCGGGTTTTATCCAGCAATTCCGTGTTCTTCCGGTAATGGATTTCCACCCGTTTTGTCAGCCATTCATCAGAAACCGCCCCGTCAGGTGCCATCGGCACGGGCGGCAGTGTCGGCGGCGCGGGCGGCAGTAATTTTTCCAGTTGGCGTTTTTCAAACTCGCGGCGCAACCGCGTCCATTCCTCTTTTCGCGCCCGTTTCTCGATGCTGCTTTGGGCGACGCCGTGCCGTGCGGCCACCACGCGCAGTGACCCCGTGCCGGTGAGATAATCCGTTTTACAACGCAGCCAGATTTCGTGTGTGATGCTCATAAACTAATTCGGCACCGGCAACGAACACCGGCCAAAATGCCGCGCCTCGTTTCCTGCCGCTCAATTTTCTTCGTTTCCTCAAATTGTCATTTTCTCCAATAAAACTGCGGATGTTGCTGGTGGAAACGGTTTCGTTTCCTGTTTGGTTTTCATTCGTTTCCCGTTTCCTCGCTAGGGAGTTTGCAATGGAAACGAGCGTCACGCCTGCCCGGTCAAGGCATAGTCCCGGCCATCTTTTTTTAGCCAGCCTTCCGTGATACCCCGCTTTGCCAGCTTGGAAACCTGCCCCTTGGAAATGCCCATTTCCTCGGCGATGTCCGATGCACTGGTGACGCCATCTTCTATCCATTGCCGGAAGATTTGCCCGGTGGACAATTTTTTCCAACTCACACGGGCGCGGGTTTCGCCTTTGGGCAAATTGAAATGCCATTCCAACGGCGGGCAATCGGCTTCCGTCGCGTTGCGGTTTTTGACAAATCGCGCCACAAACTTCGCCCCGTTTTGAATTTCGCCTGCGTCTTTGGCTTCCGCTAGTTGGATGATCCAAAAAGCAGCGTCCTCCCGGCGCGACGTGCCACGCATGAAGCCGTTGCGCCCGGCGTGCGCGATGAATACCACGCCGATGCGGTTGCGCCGTAAATCCAGCAACCAAGGCAAAACTTGTTCCCATGCGTCCGCGTCGTTTTCCTTGATGCCAGAGAACAGGCAGGAAAGATTGTCGAGAATCAGGAGTTTGATTTGTTCCCGCTGGCATTGTTCCAGCAGCGCGGCTTGCACGGATGGATTGGTGAGATTCAACACCTTGCCGGTTAGGTGGAACAATGCTTCGTGCTGAAGATAAAACATTCCGTCCGTCGGCGCGGTGGTCAAGGCCGCGTCTCGCCCTCGGATGCCGTCCAAGGGCATTTCGCCGTCAACGTAAAGCACACGGATCGGATGGTGGACTTTCCAATCGCCAACGCTGCCGCCCTCCGTGCATTGCCGGGCAATATGCAAGGCGAGCCAGGTCTTGCCCAGACCCCGCGCCCCGTAGATGAAGCCCAAGTCACCCTCTTTGAACCATTCGCCTAAAATCGGCTCCCGTGCCGGCACGGTGAGTTGTGCCAGCCCCGATGATGAGCAGGTTGCCTTGGCGAGAGATTCAAGCCACTCCGTTTTCAAATCCACTGGCGCGGATTCCCCGTCCGGCACACCCACTTCGTTTTCCAAAACATCTAAATCCAAGCTCATAAAATCGCTTTCTGTTGGGGTTGCGGGTTCAGGTAGAACAATTGTTGCCGCCCATCGCCGTGTGCGCCGATTTGCCGCACGACACCCGGCAGGCGCGACAGGCGGGAAGGATTCTTGTTCTTGCCGTCCACGCCGAACCGGGCGAGCAATGCGAGCATCCGCGCAACATCGCGCCGATATTCATCCGCGTTCGCCGCGTCAATTTTCACCCACGCATGGAGACTGCGCCCGCCGCTGGCGAGAATAGCCGCGATTGGCAACGGCAACTTGGCCAGCAGAGACAACTGCAATTCGAGCGGCACAGCATCACATTCAATCAGCGCGTAGCGGAACGCCGTCACGTTCACGTCAGCCACGCCTTGCCCGTCCATCGGATTCATCCGCAGCCATGCGCCGCCCGCCTGCCACGTTGCAGGATTGAGCAGCCGACGCTCCCATTCGTTGCGCTCCAAGGTCAGGCCGGCATCGCCGGGTCTGGCCTTGCCGTTTTCAACAATCGGATTGGTGACGATGTTCACAAGCTCTGACGGCTCGAATAACTGGTCTATGAGATACGCGCCTTGCCGGTGGAAATGTTCGCCACAAATCAGCGGTGGAATTTTGCATGTGCTGGCGGCAATCAGGTCGCACGCAGAGCAACGGAAACCTTTGAGCAGGGTTTCCACCTCCGTTGCCGGGTCAATTTTGACTTTGGGCGTGCCGGTGAAACGGTAGTGTGAACTGCGAGAAGTAAAATCCGTGCGCGGATTGACGCGACGGAAAGCATCTTCCAATTTGTGCCGTAGCTCGCGTTCACCCCATGCTGGCGTGCAGCGTTGGTTGTATTCCAGCAGCAGCGGCCATGCTTCATCAGGCGACAGACCGAACCTCACCAAACTACACACGACGGAAAAAGTCTGGTCGTGTCCGCCCGCGCCGGATACTGCGCCGGGTATCGCGGCGACGTAAGCCCGCGCCCTGTCTATTGATGGAAATGCGGTTTTCATTCGTTGGTTTGACTTTGAATTTCCGTGCCGGTCTCTTCGTGCGCCAAGATGTGCCGCCTTAAATCCTGATAATCAATGAGTCTGATTCCAGTCCGTGAACCCTTGCGCCGCAAAACAAAACTGCGAACGGATGGTTTGAAGCCGTTTTGAGGCGTCGGTAGAATCAATTCATTAAGCGCGCTTCGTGTCATTCCAAAATAGGGATCGTGTCCGCCAACTTTCGGAAGCCGGATTGTTTCGGGAGTAATGGCAATGGCTGCCGCAACGAACTGCGGCGGGACTTCAAGCGGCGCTGACGTTGATTCGTTCGGTTTTGATTTGAATTTCGCGGTCACGCATAACTCTTAAAACACGCACGAACGAAACTCAAAGAATCCACGTTGGGCAGAAGACGGAAAATTTCAGCTATGCAAACCACTGTCAATTCTTGGAACACAACTTGACCAATTTCTCCCCCCATTTCATTAGTTCGGAATCGGAAGAAGGCTTCTTAAACTCACTGGGAATCAAATCCACCAACAAATCCCATGCGTTCCTTGCAGCATCGCTGGCCTCTGATTGATCCGAAAACATCGGAGCTTGGTTGGCTGGACTATTTTTTGTGCGCTTTGCATCGCGGAATGGCATTGGAATTTTTTGCGCCAGTTCGCCCTTCTTTACAACCACTGGCTTCGTTTTTCGATGCTTGCACGCATATTCATTTGCATAAATCCATGTTTTAGATTGTTGGCCTATCTCACGGCAAAGCCGCCATGCAGCCAAATCTTTGAGCCGGTCTTCCCATTCACCAGTTTTGCCGCGCTTGTTCGAGTAATGGCGCTTCAATTGTTTTTTGTTTTCCGGCGATGCCAGCCATTTCTTGAATTGCTTGGTGAGATCGCCTATGAGTGCGGACAAATCCACTTCAAACAAGCACCAGTGACTTGAAGTGTGCCATTGTCGCACAATTTTCTTCGGTCGAAATAGTTTGCCAACTTTTGAAATCCGCTCGTTGCGAGGCTTCCGCAGAGCGTCACTTTTCGGCAGCTTTAACCACTCCACAAACCGTTGCAATAGTAGCTTCGGGCTTTCGGAATAATCTACCGCGAACAGGCAATGATACACCGAACCGAATTTTTGTGTCATTGCTTCAGTAACCTTGACTGGCTCTTGTGGTTCACCTGGGAGCACGTTCTTCACTACCGGCTTGGTTTGCGCGGCAAGTTCGTTGAACTCTGGAAACTCCTCTTTCGGATAATGCAGGTAATGCAGTATTTGCATCCTTAACGGTGGAATTTTTCGCGTCTCATGGAGAAATAAAATTTGTTTCCTCTCTACCTCGCTCAATGCGTTCCAATCTTTGTGTGGGAACGATTCGCAAAGGAAAAAGTCGGTCAGCCAGCCAGTGCCTTGTATCCAATGTTCAAACTCGTAATGAACCGACCAGAAGGCTTGNNCCGTGAAGATAATCCATGAAGGATGCCGATTTGTGAAAAGTGGTTTTCAATGATGCTGTCCAGCCGTCAGGTTTTAAGTTGGCAAAAAGGGCAGCCGTGTTAGCTCTAGCCGCAGCTTCAAGTTCTTCTTGAGATTTGTAATGCTGATTTAGCAAAGCCCCATTATTGGGCAGCGTGCCAGCAATGATTGGAATTTTAGTTTTAGATTGTCGCTGTTTCACTGGCTACCGGTTCCTTTCGCATTTGAAAATCAGGCTCGCTCTAAAACGCGGGACTCCTATACGAATGACGGCCTCAAATTCCCCCCTCCCCCGGCACCCCGCCCGGACGGGTCGCCCCCGCGAAAAAGGGATTCCTTACTTCATTCATGGTCACGGCAG
>PKZR01000247.1:0-7282 GCA_003133815.1 Limisphaerales bacterium
ACGGCAACCGGGACGGTCGCGCCCCCCGTCGCAAAGCGACGCCATGATAATAATTGGCGTTTGAATTTTTAACCACGGATGGCGTTTGCCGTCAACGGATGGTTCCATTTAATTGATTTTCATGCTTTCGCCTGGGGCGGTCTGAAAGTATAAAGACAATCATATGTCCACCGACAATCCTCCGCTGGTGCGTGTCCTCTGGCTTGGGGCGATGCTGGCCTGCCTGCTGTTGCTGGGTTCGTCAACCCCGCCGCCGGCGCAGGTGGAAACCAATGTGCTGGCGGGGGTGATTGATTTCCATTGTCATACCGCGCCGGATGCCATTCCGCGCTCGGTCAATGATCTGGACTTGGTGCGCCGCGCCAAGGCGGCGGGCATGAGGGGGATCGTCCTCAAAAATCATTACACGATGACCGCCGACCGCGCGGAACTCGCCATGCAGGAGGTGGGCGGGATAGAAGTTTTTGGCGGGATTGTCCTGAACCGTTCGGTGGGCGGCCTGAATGCGGAGGCCGTCCGCCGGATGGTGCAGTTCGAGGGTCAACGGGGCAAAGTGGTCTGGCTGCCGACGGTTGACGCGGAAAATGTCGTGGGGCACGCGCCGGATCACCGTCCGTTTGTCCCGGTGGTCAAGGACGGTAAGGCCGTGCCTGAACTCGGCGAGATCTTTCAACTCGCGGCCCAAAACGACCTGGTCCTCGAAACGGGTCATTCGTCGCCGGAGGAATCGTTGGTGCTCATCGCGGCGGCCAGGGATGCCGGGGTGAAAAAGATCGTGGTGACGCACGCCATGGGAATGGGCGCAAACATTGACCAGCTCAAACGCATGGCCGATTTGGGCGCGGTGATCGAATGCGTCTGGTTGAATTACATCCCGAAACCGGACGCCACGAACGGCTCCGCCAGACCGATTTCCGTGGCCAAATGTGTGAATGCGATCCAGACGGTGGGTGCGGAACACTTTATCATTTCGTCGGACCTTGGCCAGGAACGCTATCCGTTGCACACGGACGGACTGCGGGCATTTCTTACGGCGCTAAAGGCCGGGGGGTTGAGCGATGGTCAGATTGACCTCATCGCGCGCAAAAATCCGGCGCGGCTGCTGGGACTTGATCCCTAGCCGGTTCGTTTACAAGTTCACCGGACGTTTCCGATTTCATCCACCAAATCTTCCACGACCCAGTTCGAGCGCGTGGCCTGCCACCCGTCCGCCGCGTGGCCGTGCTGCCAGACGACGTTGCGGAGGGTCTGCGCCATAAAATTTTACTGCCATGATTTGTTCCAAATGCGCGCTTGCATTTTATAATGACGGGGCCAGAATCGGCTCATGTCCAATCCGCTTCTCGCCATCGAGCGCCTACGCGTGGATTTCCCGGATGTCGTGGCGGTGAATGACCTGACGCTCACGGTCGGGGCGGGCGAGGTTTGCGGGCTGATCGGCCCCAACGGCGCGGGCAAGACGACGACGATGCGCGCGATTTCCGGCTTGCAGGAATGCACGCGCGGCTCTGTCAAGGTGAACGGACACGAACTCGCCAGCGAACCGGATGAATTGAAACGGCAGCTCGGCTTCATGCCGGATTTCTGCCCGACTTACGACCAGCTCACGGCGTCGGAATTTCTGGATCACTTCGCCCGCGCCTACGATGTGCCGAACCGCACGAAACGGATTGAGGAATGCCTTGAACTCACCTGGCTCACGGAAAAGACCAATGCGCTGTGCGAGGAATTGTCGCGTGGAATGAAACAGCGGCTCGTGCTCGCCAAAACCCTTTTGCCAGACCCGAAAGTCATGCTGCTGGATGAACCCGCCAGCGGACTCGACCCGCTGGGCCGGATTGAACTGCGCAAGATACTGCTCCAGTTGCGCGAGGCGGGGAAGGCTGTTTTGATTTCCTCGCACATTCTCACGGAGCTGTCCGGATTCTGCAACACGGCGGCCATCATGGAACGTGGCAGGCTCGTCACGTTTGGGACGATTGCCGAGCTCGGGCAAAAAATGGGCCGGCGTCAGATGTCGGTCAAATGGCGCGCGGACGACGGCAAGGCGCTGGAAATCTTGAAGGCCGCGAACCTCAAAAATCTTGCAGACACAAATCTCGGCGCGACGTTTGATTTCGACGGCGACACGAACGTACTGGATGAACTGCTCAAGACGCTTGTCCTCCAGGGCGTCCGCATTTCCGAATGGCGCGGCACCGGCGACGACCTGGAACAAATCTTCCTGCAATCCGGCGCAAAGGAATTGATGTGAAACTTTTTGATAATCCAATTTTCATCACGCAGAAGCGTCTCGTGCATCGCGGCGGAGTGCTGGCGGCGGCGCTGATCGCGGGGCTGGTCGGGGCGAGCCTGCTTTCCGGCCTCATCGCCTATCTTGCCGACCCGATGAATTTTAATTCGTTCCGGTCATCGCAGGAGGCGGGCAAGATGTTTTACGGCTGGACGATTGGCGTGGAAATCCTCGTGCTGGTCATTGGCGGGTTCAGTCGGATTTCACGCGTGCTGGGGGAGGAACGCAAAGCCGGGCTTTGGGACAGCAACCGGTTGACGCCGCTCAAGCCGTGCCAGCTCGTGACCGGCTACTGGCTCGGTGCACCGTTAAGGGAATTTTACATGGCGGCCATTCTCGCGGCCATCGGACTGGTCATCGTGCTGCTGGGCAGACTGCCAATCACACTCTGGCTCGGATCGCAGGTTTTAATCTTCAGCACCGCGCTGTTTTTCGGACTGCTCGGAGTTTTGGTTGGAATGACATTCCAGCGTCCGCAAGGCGGCGTCATATTTCTGGTCGCGTTCATTTTCTTCCAGTTTCCGTCGTTCGCGATGCCCAAATACATGCTGACGAATTTTCTGCTGCCGACTTACGGCATCGCCAACCTGTTCCGCGACTCCGGCGATTCGGGAAATGACTATTCCTTGCAAGAATGGAGAGGCATGCCGGAAATTTTCGGGGTTCCAATCCCGCCAATTCTCCTCAGCATCGCTCTGCAGGCGTTTGTCGGATTCTTTCTCTGGCGGGCCGCAGTCCGCAAGACGGCGAACCCTTTCCAGCCGCCACTGTTCCGCTGGGAAACCGTCGCGCTCTTCGGCGTTCTTCTCATCGTCCAAAACGGTTTGATCTGGGGTATCTGGCGCGGGCAATTTCCAACGGCGGCCAACGGCGGAAATTTTTTTGACGGCCAATCATTGCTCCCGACCGTCCACGGCGGAACACTTCTGCTGGCAACGGTTGTCCTTGCCTTTGTCAGCCCGCAGCCCGAAAGCGTCCGCGTGAAGGCCCTGCGTTCTGGAATAAAAGACTTCGCCGCAATCTTCCCGGAGAGTTCGGTTTTGCTTGCGCTCGTGCTGACCGGTGTCGCCGCCATGGTTTTGCTTTCGCAATTTGCCTTTTCGTTCGGCAGTTCATGGGAGATTTACCTCGTCGTAATCGGCAATCTCCTGGATTTCGTCCTCATTTACTCGCTGCTGTTGGAATTTTGCCGCCTGCGGTTCCGCCGCCGCGCACTCGGTTTCGTCGCACTGTGGCTTTTCATCCTGTGCATTTTGCCATTCATTCTGGGGGGAGTTTTCAGCACCGGCGCCATCGCAAAACTTTCGCTGCTGGCACCTGGCGTCATAGCGCTTGGCGATCCCACCAACGAAAACATGAACAATCTCCTCGGCATTGTCGTCGGGCATTTCGGAATCGCCGTGGTTTTGTTCATCGGCTGGCAGCGGAAATGGAAGGAACTTCTGGCGCGCGCCGTCTGACTTCAAAATTGAATTGTCCCCAGCCCTTTTTCGCTGCAAGCTGTGCGCCTCATGCAGCAAGTCAACCTCGGCATCATCGGCGCAGGAACTGTGGGCAGCGGCGTGTTTCACGCACTCCAGCTCAACGGCAACCTCATGGCCTCGCGCATCGGCGTGAACGTCGCCGTCCGCAAGGTCGCCGCGAAGTCTTTTGACGAACAACGGCCTTACCCGATTGCACACAAGCTGATGACGAACGACTGGCGCGTCGTCGTCAATGACCCGGAAATTCACATTGTCACCGAGCTCGTCGGCGGCACAACCGTCGCCCGCGAAATCATCCTTACCGCGCTCAAGCTTGGCAAACCCGTTGTCACCGCAAACAAGGCGCTGATCTCCGCCCATGGCGAGGAGCTGTTCGCGGCGGCAAAGAAATACGGCGCGAATCTCTATTACGAAGCCAGCGTCTGCGGCGGCATTCCCATCATCAAGTCGCTGCGCGAAGGTTTTGTCGGCAACCGCATTAACGCGCTTTATGGCATCGTCAACGGCACCTGCAATTATATTTTGACGCGCATGAAGCACGAAGGCGCGGATTTCGCCGAAGTCCTCGCCGANNNAAATCCATGTCGAAGGCATCCGCCACATCAGCGCGCTCGATATCAAATTCGCCGGCGAACTCGGCTACACCATCAAGCTGCTCGGCATGGTTAAAAAGCTGGAGAGCGGCTGTCGCGTGCAGGTTTCCGTCTATCCAACGCTCGTGCCGGATGCGCACGTGCTTGCAAGTGTCAACGGTGTTTTCAACGCCGTCTTCGTTCGCGGTGACATTGTCGGCGATTCTCTGTTTTACGGACGTGGCGCGGGCAAGGACGCCACGGCCAGCGCCGTTCTGAGCGATCTGGCCGACGCCGCGCTCGACTTGAAATTCGGCACCAAGCACCGCCTGCCGCCGTTTGTGCCGCACGAATGTTCCGGCGCGGTCATGCCGATTGAGGAAGTCGTCTCGCAGTATTTCGTCCGGCTCAACGTCGTGGACAAGCCCGGAGTGCTGGCGAAAATCGCTACCATTTTCGGTGAATCGGACATCGGCATCTCGTCCGTCATCCAGCCAGAAGGCCACGAGGGCAAGGGCGTCCCGTTGATCTTCATGCTGCACTACGCGACCAACGGTGCAGTAAGCGGTGCATTGAAAAAAATCGGCCGGTTGTCCGTCATCAAAGGCAAACCTGTCATGCTGCGCGTGGAAAATTTTGAATAGTTCCGCGTCCTTTGCGCGACACCTGATATTATGCCTTTGCTGTTTCAATCCACCAACAACCGCTCGCCCGCGGTCAATTTGCGCGAGGCATTCCTGCGCGGACAAGCACCGGACCGGGGGCTGTATTTTCCGGAAAAGTTTCCGTTGCTTGCGTCTGGGGAAATAGCGGAGTTCGCCAGGCTGCAGTATCATGAAATCGCCTTTCGCGTGCTGTCTAAATTCACGGATGGCATCATCCCGTCCGACGTGCTCGCCGCGATTTGCCGTGACGCCTACAACTTCGACATCCCGCTGGAAAAAGTTTATGACCGCGTGGTCGTGATGCGGCTGGATCAGGGCCCGACGGCGTCGTTCAAGGACTTTGCCGCGCGCATGATGGCACGGCTCATGGGCCGGTTTTTGCATGAGGATGGCAAGCATCTCACCATTCTCACCGCGACGAGCGGCGACACGGGAGCGGCGGTGGCGCACGCATTTCACAACGTTCCCGGCATCCGCGTCATCGTGTTGTTTCCGATTGATGAAGTCAGCCTGAGCCAGCGCAAGCTGATGACGACGCTGACCGGCAATGTCCGCACTGTGGCGGTTGCCGGCAAGTTCGACGACTGCCAGGCGATGGTGAAACAAGCCTTCGCCGATCCCGCTCTTAAGCACATTCCTCTCTCGTCCGCGAACTCCATCAACATCGGCCGCCTGCTGCCGCAGAGCGTTTATTATTTTTACGCCGCGTCGCGACTCGCTAAACCGGGCGAGCCGGTTGTCTTCTCCGTGCCGAGCGGCAATTTCGGCGACATGATGGGCTGCGTGGTGGCGAAGCAGATGGGTCTGCCCGTGAAAAAAATCATCGCGTCGGTCAATGACAACGACGCGTTCCCGAAATTTCTTGCCAGCGGCCATTATGAAAAGATTTCGCCGTCGCGCAATTCGGTCTCGAACGCGATGAACGTGGGGCATCCGAGCAACCTCGCCCGGCTCGTGGCGGTTTATGGCGGTCAAATGGACGAGACGGGAAAAATCAACCGGATGCCCGACCTCGCCGCGATGCGCCGCGACCTGTTTTCCGGTTCAATCTCCGACCAGCGCACGCGCGAGACGATCCGCGAAGTATGGAACAAATACCAGTTGCTGCTCGAAGCGCACGGTGCGGTGGCTTGGGCTGGTTTTACAGACTGGCTGAAGACGGAGCCGCTCAATGATTTGCCGGCGGTGATCCTTGAAACGGCCAACCCGGCCAAATTCCCGGAAGAAATTGAGCAGACCATCGGCTTTGCTCCCGATGTCCCGCCCGCAATGACCGCCGCGATTCAATTGTCGGAGGATTTCGACCGCATGGGCGCGGATTATGAGAAATTCCGCGCCTATCTTATCAAGCAACATGCCGCGACTTGATTGTCCGCCTGTTTCTGGCATCCTGACGGTTCCGATAAACTAAAACATGGCCCTGATCGTCCAAAAATTTGGCGGCACCTCGGTGGGCAACACCGACCGCATCAAGAATGTCGCATCGCGCGTGGCGAAATACCACGCGCAGGGCGACAAGATCGTCGTCGTCGTTTCCGCCATGAGCGGCGTGACCGACGGCCTCATCAAGCTTGCCAAGGACATCGCTCCCCTGCCCAGCGAACGCGAGATGGACATGCTCCTGGCCACCGGCGAACAGCAGACCATCGCCCTCACGGCCATCGCTCTGCACGCGCTGAACATTCCCGCCGTGTCGCTCACCGGCGCGCAGGCGGGCATCGTCACCGACGTGGTTCACACCAAGGCGAAAATTCACAACATCACGCCGAAGAAGGTCCATGAATATTTGAACCAAGGCAACGTCGTCATCGTCGCCGGTTTCCAGGGCGAGACCGCAACCGGCCAGATCACCACGCTCGGCCGCGGCGGTTCGGATCTCACAGCCATCGCGCTGGCCGCCGCCCTCAAGGCCGACCTCTGCCAGATTTACACGGACGTGGATGGCGTCTATACCACCGACCCACGCATCGTGCCGACGGCGAAGAAGCTGACGGAGATTTCCTACGACGAGATGCTCGAACTCGCCAGCCTCGGCGCCAAGGTGATGCAGAGCCGCTCGGTCGAATTTGCGAAGAAATTTGGAGTCGTGTTCGAGGTCCGCTCCAGCCTCAATGACAACCCAGGAACGATTGTGAAAGAAGAAACGAAAAGCATGGAAGGCGTCGTCGTGCGCGGCGTCGCGCTCGACAAAAACCAGGCCAAGGTCACGCTCGTCGGCGTGCCGGACAAACCCGGCGTGGCCGCGAAGATTTTCAAGGCGCTCGGCGA
>PKZR01000247.1:7326-7834 GCA_003133815.1 Limisphaerales bacterium
AACGAAGGCATCAACATTGACATGATCTCCACCAGCGAAATCAAGATATCCGTCGTGATTGATCTGGCCAAGGGCGAGCAGGCCGTGAAAGCCGTCCACGCGGCGTTTATCGGCTGATAACTGATTCAGGGCGATGGTAGGGCGCGTCACTCCGTGCGCGCCGCCTCTTGTCAACCTACGCGTTCGGCGGGCAAAGGACTGCCCGCCCTATCAAATCAATAAACCAGCACCAGCACCGCCGCACCCTGCGCCGACTTCACCACATCCTCAAACTTCCGGTTAGCCGTGACCGGCGCTTTGAGCTTGGCCGAAACCACCGGCACCGATTCGAGGAAGCTCAACAGCAAACTGCTCTTCACCGCGTAATTCACATTCTCCGGCAACGCCCCGCTCGCCGCCAGCGCCGCCGACGCATCCAGTTTTGCGGAAACGATGCCGATCACGTTGCCCCGCTCATCCACCAGCGGACGCTGAAAAGTTTTTAACGCAAAGGCGCAAAGGCGCAAAG
>PKZR01000393.1:0-13194 GCA_003133815.1 Limisphaerales bacterium
CACTACAAATGTGAAACTAAACAGCATGGTTGCTTATCGTCGTGCTTCATATTCCAATCCATTAAGTTTACAGAAGGAGCTGGCATAATCTTCCGAGGCAAAACAAACTTCAATATGTTCGTTTGTGACGCTTGATATGTGACAATTCTTGATCAAAATATATCCGTAGGACTTGAATGCCGCAGACCCTAACACTGCGACAAAAATGACCAAAAATGGTATCATTGATGGATTCGGTGATTTGCTGTTCAATTCCAGAAAAATGACTGTCACTCCGATTCCTCCCAGTAAACTGATCCACTTCATTGCCTGCACCTTTCGATACAAATTGGCAAATCCTTGTGAAGCCTTCACCTTCAGGCTCGCTTTATTATAGTTGTTTTTCAAAAGTCCCAGCAGCAGCCATAAAGGTGAATATCGCACGTTGCCAATTTGCTTCAGCGTGACCCACGCTGAAGGCATCGGCTCGCCCGTAAACGGGCATATAGGCGGAAACGTCAATGTCTTTCTCCCTTTAATCAAAACGTAATAATTCTTTATCGGTTTGTTGAACATGGAGGGATGAAAGCGAAGCGGGGGATTTCTGTCAACCGGTATCCTCATCCTCGTTCTCGACCTCGTCCTCGAATTTATTTTCCAAAGCGAGGACGAGGACGAGAACGAGGAGGATGAGGACGATGAGAACTTAAAATTAATTTGCCCCGTTTCACGGCGAATGCGCGCAGCAGCTTGGAACGCCGGAATTCAAATCCGGGCTGATGTAGGGAATCCCCAGAGACAGTCCCCGCAAAATCAGCAGCCCCGCCAGCACGCACACGCCCACTGGTATGGCACCGCGCAGCTTGAGCCGGAGCGCCACCGGAAACAGTTTCCCCGAAAGGCTGATGCCCAGCATCATCGGCATCGTCCCCAGCCCGAACAGCGCCATGTAAAGAATCCCGCCCGTGATGCTGCCGCGCGACACGGCCCCGGCCACCGCCACATAAACCAGCCCGCACGGCAGCAGGCCGTTCAACATCCCCAGCAGCGCCAGCGACCGGAAACTGCGCCGCCGCAATTGTGCGGACATGGCGGTCTTGAGTTTTGAAACGAGCCGCACGACGGGCGCAGACAGCGCGATTTTTTTTGAGATCAAAAATCCGCCCAGTACCGCCAGCCCGAGCGCGATGGACAGCCACCTCTGAAAACCCGCCAGCAAAATGGATTTGCCCACCAGCCCGGCCACGACTCCGAGCATGCAATACGTGGCGATGCGGCCAATCTGGTAGATGATGCGTCCGGCAAGAAATCGCGCCGGGCCGCCGGGAGGCACGGGCAGCGCGAGCATCAGNNTTGACGCGCACGCGCCATGGACCGGCGGCGAGCCTGGAGCCGTCCAGCGATTGCGTGCCGTCGGCACGCGGGGACAATTGAAGCGTCCGGTCGAGCCTGGAGTCGGACGGGCGGTAAAGTTCGATGGTGCCGGATAATTTCTGCGCAAGCTGTGCCACGGGAACGGTGATGACGACTTTGGCGCCGGCGGAATCGGCGGAGATGGCAGCGCCGGATTTTTGGGCGCGCGCGGAATCGTCAATCTGGTTCTGGAAGGTCATCTCCTGGTCGTAATAATTTTCACTGACGAGGGATTCGCGGTGAGTGAAGGCGATGATGATGACGGTGATGATGCCGCAGAACAGAAACACGAACGCGGTGATGATGCCGTACGGCCAGAGGTTGAGTGTGGTTTTCATAATTCAGTTTCGCGGGCCGATGAAGGCCGTCTTGAGGGTTTCAACTTTTTTGCCGCCGGAATAAACGCCGATGACGAGCGGCGTGGTGCCGGATTTCATCGCGGCGGGATCGAGCTCGATAAGCACGGAGCTTTCGGAAAGTTTCTGCGCGGCCACGGTGATGGTGCCTTCGCCCATCACGGTCAAGGTGCCTGCGGGATTTTCCAGTTTCAATTCGACCGGAATGTCGCGCGAGGTTTTGTTGACGACGCGGACAGTATAAAGGTTACTGTAATGGCCGTCGGGCATCTGTTGATACATGGAGCCGGGCGCACGCAGGACGGTGGCCTCGACATCGGCGCGCAGGAAAATCATCGCTCCCAGAATCGTCGTCAGCACGAACAGCACGACGCAATAGGCGGCGAGGCGCGGCGTGAAGCGGAGCGGTTCGCGGCGTTCGATGCCGTTGAGGGAGGCGTAGCGGACGAGGCCTGCCGGCGCGCCGATCTTGGCCATCACGGTGTCGCAGGCGTCCATGCAGGCGGTGCAGTGGATGCATTCCATCTGCGTGCCGTTGCGGATGTCAATGCCGGTCGGGCAGACGGCGACGCACTGGTTGCAGGCGATGCAGTCGCCGTTGCCGGCCTGCCGGCGCTCCAAAAAATTTAATCCGTGCTTCAATGGCGCGCGTGTTTCCCCGCGCTTGTGGTCGTAGGCGACGACGATGGAATTTTCGTCGAGCAACACGGATTGAAAACGGCCATAGGGACAGATGAACGTGCAGGCCTGTTCGCGGAAGCGCGCGAAGATGCCGTAGAACAAAAGCGAGAAGGCGATCATGAACGACAGCCCGACCAAATGCAGCGCGGGCGGATCGGTGATGATTTGATAAAGCTGCTGCCAGCCGATGATGTAGCTCAACAGCACGTTGCCGACGAGAAACGAGAGCGCGTAAAAAATCGCGTGCTTGGAAAGCTTCCTGAAAATCTTATTCACGTTCCATGCCTCTTGATTCAGGGCGCGTTGCTGGTGCGCGTCGCCTTCGATGAAGTATTCGATTTTACGGAAGACCATTTCCATCATCACCGTCTGCGGGCAGGCCCAGCCGCACCAGACGCGCCCGAATGCCGCCGTGAAAATCACGATGCTGGTGAAGAGGACAAGCACCGCGATGGCGAAGATGATCATGTCCTGCGGCCAGAAAATCTGGCCGAGCACAACGAACTTGCGCTCGGGAATGTTCATCATCAAAAGCGGATTGCCCTGAATGGTGATGAACGGCCCGGCGAACATGATGGCCAGCAGCAGCCAGCTGAACCATGTGCGCCAGCGGAAAAACTTGCCGCCGACCTTGCGCGGATAAATCCATTTGCGCCGGCCATCCTTCTCGGCGGTCGCGATGTGGTCGCGGAAATCCGACCAATCAACAGCCTGGGCCACCGGTTTATCGTCGGTGCCTTTTGTCTTTTCCGGCTCTGTTTGGGTTGGATTCAAGTTGGTTCAAATTTTCCACCGCTGCCCGCCGCTGTTGTCAGGAGCGGACAGGGCGGGATGCGTTCATTCAAACTGGCTCGGGCCGTTGTTGACCGGCGTCTGGTTTTCCGGCGGCTTGCCGGGCGTGGCGAGCTTCGCTCCGCGCAACGTGTAGATATAGCTCGCGACGGAACAAATCTCGTCGGGCTTCAACACTTTCTTCCAGGTGATCATGCCCTTGGCCGGAACGCCGTTCCAGATGACGGTGACGTTGTCGGTGAAGTTGCTGCCGTGAATCCAGTAGCTGTCCGTGAGGTTCGGGCCGACAAGACCTCCACCGTCCGCGCGATGACACGGCGCGCAGAATTTGGCGTAAGTCTGGCGTCCGCTGTCCAGCACGACCGCATTGGTGGACGGCGTCAGGGTCGGGATGGATGACTCAAATTTTCCCATCGCCGCCGCCTTGATTTCGTTGCCCACCTTCATTTCCTGGTCATATTCCGCCGCCGACAAATTGCCGGTGTGCGTGACGTGGAAATAAACGAGATACACCGCCGCATAAATGATGGTGATGTAAAACAGCCAGACCCACCAGCGCGGGAGGTTGTTGTCCAGTTCTTGAATGCCGTCGTAGTTGTGGTCGAGCAGCAAAGGTTCTTTGGGATCGTTGCTCATAATTTTGTCGGTTGATTTTTGTCCTTTGAATTTTTTTCGCCGCCGTCGAGCGGCAGGTCTTCCATGTGGTTGAGATAATTTTTCTTCAGGCTGAAGGCCCAAAGAAAAGTGCTGGTGAAAAAGACGACGCAGATGCAGATGGAAATGATTCCGCAAATCCCCGCGCCGCCCATGCCGCCAATAATTTTTTCTTCCATAAATATTTCTTGGTTGATTATTTGGCCGCCGTGGTCACGGGCGCGGACTTGATGTCCGTGCCGAGCCGTTGCAGATACCCGATGAGTGCGATGATTTCCTTGTTCGGGTCAGTGTTGACACCGCCCAGCTTCAGGTCGGCGACAACTTTTTCCGCCTGTTCCTGCAAGTCCTTTTGCGCCGGGCCGTTTTCGTAACCGGCAGGATAGGGCACCCCGATGCGGCGCAGGGCGCTCAATTTCCAAGGAAGCGTGTCGGTTTCCAGATTTTGCGTCAGCAGCCAAGAATACCGCGGCATGATGGAACCGGGCGAAACGGAACGCGGATCGTCCATGTGATTGTAATGCCAGGCGGCGGGATACTTGCCGCCTTCACGCGCGAGATCCGGGCCTTTACGTTCGCTGCCCCACAGGAACGGGTGGTCATAGATAAATTCACCGGCCTTGGAATATTCGCCGTAGCGTTCGGTCTCGGAGCGGAACGGCCGGATCATCTGCGAATGACAGCCGAGGCAGCCTTCGCGGATGTAAATGTCGCGGCCCAGAACTTCCAGCGGCGTGTAAGGATGCACACTGGCGATGGTGGGGACATTTTCGCGGACCAGAAACATCGGGATGATTTCAACGAGTCCACCGACGAGTATGGAAACAATCGCGAGCACGGTGAAGAACATCGGCTTGCCTTCGAGCATCCGGTGCCAGCTTAATTTTCCGTGCGCGACCGCTGGAGTTTTTTCAAGCGGCGCAGCCTGCGCTTCGGTGTCGGATTCAAACTTTCCGGCCTTCGCCGTGCGATACAGATTGTAGGCCATCATCAAAACGCCAAGGATGTAGAGCATTCCGCCAATCGCACGGAGCCGGAACATCGGGACGACTTGAATGATGGTTTCGAGGAAATTCGGGTATTGCAGGAAACCGTCCTTGTTGAACTGTTTCCACATCAAGCCTTCCGTGATGCCTGCGACGTAAATCGGGATGATGTAAAACATCATGCCGAGCAGACCGAGCCAGAAATGATAATTCGCCAGTTTGGTTGACCACAGATTGGTCTTGTAAAGACGCGGGAAAAGATAGTAGAGCATCGAGAACGTCAAAAATCCGTTCCAACCCAGCGCGCCTCCGTGTGCGTGGGCAATCGTCCAGTCGGTGTAGTGCGACAGCGAGTTCACCGTTTTGATTGCCATCACCGGGCCTTCGAGCGTCGCCATGCCGTAAGCCGTCACCGCGACGACCATAAATTTCAGCACTGGGTCCTGCCGCACTTTGTCCCATACGCCACGCAGCGTGAGCAAACCATTCAACATGCCGCCCCAAGACGGCGCGATGAGCATCAGCGAGAACACCATGCCGAGCGACTGCGCCCAGTCCGGCAGCGCCGTGTAAAGCAGATGATGCGGTCCGGCCCAGATGTAGAGAAAAATCAACGCCCAAAAATGAATGATCGAAAGCCGGTAGGAAAAAATCGGGCGGTTAGCCGCCTTCGGTAGAAAATAATACATGAGGCCTAGATATGGAGTCGTCAGGAAAAACGCGACGGCGTTGTGGCCATACCACCATTGAACCAAAGCATCCTGCACGCCAGCATACATTGAATAGCTTTTGAACCATCCGGCTGGCATCGTCATCGAGTTCGTAATGTGCAGAACGGCGACCGTCACGACTGTGGCGATGTAAAACCAAATCGCTACATACATGTGTTTCTCGCGGCGCTTGACGATCGTGCCAAACAAATTGACCGCGAAGGCGACCCACACGATCGCGATGGCGATTTTAATCGGCCATTCCAGTTCCGCATATTCCTTGCTCGTGGTCAAACCCATCGGCAGCGTGACNNAGCGAATAGTAAATGCCCATGAACATGCCGTTGCCGACAAAAGCAAAAATCACCGCGTTCGTGTGCAGCGGTCGGATGCGGCCGAAGGTGATGAACTGAAAGTTCAGGTTTGCGCCAGGGAAAAACAGTTCCACCGCCGCCAGCAGACCGACCAGCATGCCGACGATGCCCCAGACGACGGTCGCAATCGCAAACGCGCGCACGATCCGGTTGTCATATTTGAAGGTTTCTATGTTTGTGTTCATTTCAGTTTTGAGTTGGTTTTGGAAATTTTTTCCGATGGTTCATCGGTCAACATGCGCATCGCGGGCGTCAGGGTGTCCTCGTATTGCCCGCTGCGAACCGACCAGATAAACGCGCCGAGAAAAATCAGCCCGACCGTCAGGCTTGCGAGGATGAGGAGGAGGATGACGCTCATACGGCCTCCTCGATGATGGGTTGAATTTTGAAGGTTGAATTTTGAAGGTTGGGGCGAACGGAACTTCCAACCGGCAGCTTTTGAACTTGCAATCTTCTTCCAAGCCACGCGGTCGTGCCGCAGGAAAAGACCACAACCGAGGCCGAACTTAACGGCATTAAAATCGCACAGACCATCGGCGACAACAATCCCGCCGCCGCGATGCTCACGCCGACGACGTTGTAAAGCGCCGAGATGACAAAACCGGCCCGCACGACCTGCGCCGCGCTCCGGGAAAATTTCAAAACTTTCGCCAGCCGGGGCAGTTCCGCCGCGTCCAAAATCACGTCGCTGGCCGGCGAAAAAATCCCGGTCTGCTCCACCACCGCCACGCCGACATCCGCCTGCTTCAGCGCTCCTGCGTCGTTCAAGCCGTCCCCGACCATCATGACTTTTTTACAGCGCTGCTGGAGTTCGCGGATGAAATTCAATTTGTCCGCCGGACTTTGGTTGAATTTCAAAATCGCGCGGTCGCCGAAAAGTTTTTGGAAGCGCGCCGCCTCGCGCTCGTTGTCGCCGCTTAACAAGGCCAGTTCAAACCGTCCGCCAAGCTGCGCGATAAGTTGCGCGACTTCGGGGCGCAACGAATTTTCAAACTTGAACGCGCCGGAAAACTCTCCGTCTAACGCGACCGCAACGGACATCGTGTCGTTGATTTTGTCACCCGTGCTGATGCCGCATTTTGCCAGCCACGCCGGCGAGCCCAGCAGAATCCGGTGTCCGGCAACTTCACCTTCGATCCCGCAGCCCGGTGTTTCTTTGAAGCCGGCGACCGGCAGGACCGTGAATGAAAATGCTTTTGCAATCCGAACCGATTTCGGATGCGTCGAATGCCGCGCGAGCGAACCAATCCGATTCATTTCATCGGCAGTCAAACCCGTTTCCGCTTTCCGCTTTCCGNNTTCCGCGTTCATAAATTCGACGCCACGCGCATCCGCGCACGTGAGCGTTCCCGTTTTGTCCAAAACAATCGTGTCCACGCCGGCCATGCGCTCGACGACGAGCGCGTTTTTCAAAAATATTTTCAGCCGCGCCAGCAGCCGTTGCGCGGTGCCATGCGTGAGCGGCGCGGCCAGCGCCAGCGCGCACGGACAGGCGACGATCAAAACTGAAGTGAATGCCTTCAACGATTTTGCCGCGTCCCGAAAAATCCAAAACACCGCCGCCGCCAGCGCGATGCCGACGACGATTTTGGTAAAACGTTTGCTGTAACGATTGGTCTGCGAATCCAGATCGCGGTCGCTGTGCTTGCGAAAGGCTTCGTTGTTCCAAAGCGTCGCCAGATAACTTTGCGCCACCGGCTTCACGGTTTCGACCTCGATGGCTCCGCCAACTTGCCGGCCGCCGGCGAACAAATGTCCGCCCGCTGCGCAGCCCACCGGCTCGGATTCGCCGGTTACAAAGCTGTAATCCAGGCACGCCTCGCCGCTGACCAGTTTGGCATCCGCCGGCAGCAACTCGCCGTTGCGCAAAATCAAATGGTCACCGGTCTGGAGCTGGGAAATGGCCACGCTGGCTTCGCCGCCGGAATTTTTTCGAACCACGGACAGCGGGAAAAAGCCTTTGTAATCGCGGTCAAATGTCAGCCGGTCGTAGGTTTTTTTCTGAAACAGCCGGCCACAGAGCAGGAAAAAAATTAGGCCCGTCAGCGAATCGCAATAGCCGGGGCCGCGCTGCAAAAAAACGTCATACGCGCTCGTCAGATAAATCGCCGCCAAGCCGGTCACGATGGGAACCTCCAGCGTCAACGTGCGCTGCCGCAAACTCAACCACGCCGCCTGCCAGAAATCCCGCGCGCTGTAAGTCACCACCGGCAGCGCAAATGCCAGGCTCAAAAAACCGGCCAGCGGTTTGAACCATCCGCCGTTGAAGCTGTTGAGGCCAAAATAAAACGGCAGCGACATCAGCATGATGTTGCCAAACGCGAAGCCGGCCAGCCCGATTTGCAGCCACGCTTTTTTGCGCCACGGCGACGGCGCCGCTTTCTCGGTTTCGCCGAACGTCAGCTGCGGTTCGTAGCCGATGGACGCGAGCAGCGCGACGAGTTCGCTGAATTTGATTTTGTCCGGCGCGAAGGTGATGGCGGCTTCGCGTCGGGAAAAATTCACCTGCGAATGGCCGATGCCCGGATGGAGCTTGAAGAGATTTTCCAGCAGCCAGACGCACGCCACGCAATGAATGGTCGGCAGATGCAGCGTGACCTTGGCCCGCGTCTGGTCGGTGTAATCAAATAATTTCTCCTGCAAAGCCGGGTCATCAAGAAACGCCCACTTAGCCACCGCACACTCGCTGCGGATGCGAACACCTGGACGCGAGTTCAATTCATAAAATTGTTGAAGGCCGTTTTCGTGCAGTAACTTGTAGACCGTCTGGCAGCCAAAACAGCAGAATAATTTGGCATCCAGGGAAAATGAATCAGCCGGACAAGGTTCGCCACAATGGCAGCAGCCACAGCCCTGACGGTATTGTCGGGCTTCTTTGTTTTGCAGTTGTGACTTTAATTGCGGCATTGATTGTCCGTTTAAGACAATTAAATAAGCGATGCAGAAAAACAGGCTAACCATCTTTTACCAAAGGTTGATCATATTTTGACTTCAGCATCGTGCCGAAGGGCGTTTTTAAAATTTATTCGCTTGCTGCGAGGAATTTTTGCATAGTGCGCCGGAATGAAATCCATGACGGGTTACGGTCGCGGCGAGTGCGCTAGAGACGGCTTCAAAATCACCGTCGAGCTGGGCGCGGTCAACCGCCGACAATCGGAAATTTCCGTTAGCCTGCCGCGCGAGATGGAAATGATCGAGGCGCAGGTGCGCGACGCCATCAACGCGCAGGTGGCGCGCGGTCGCGTGACGGCACGCATCGGCATCCACGCAGCGGAGGGCCAGGCAGCGGCACGTGCACATATCAACCTGCCTCTCGCCAAATCCTACGCCACGGAACTGGCGCGACTGGCGAAGTCGCTGAAAATTTCCGGCGAGGTCTCGCTGGACCAGATTTTGCGCGCACCGGAAGTTTTCCAAAGCGATGAAGAACTGGTCGAGGCGGAAACCGTCTGTCCCGCCGTGGAGAAAGCTTTGAAAGCGGCGCTGGAGGCTCTCGTGAAGATGCGCGAGCGCGAAGGCGCGCATTTGTCGGAAGATTTGACGGCGCGAATCGGCATCATGCGTAGCGCGGTTGAAAAAATCCAGAAGCAGGCGCCGCAAACGGCGGAGAATTATCGCCAGCAATTGCTCGAACGAATAAAAAGCGCGGGAATTGAGAACATCGCGCCGGATGACGAGCGGTTGTTAAAGGAAATTGTCCTGTTCGCGGATCGCTCGGACATCTCGGAAGAATTGACGAGGCTGCACAGTCACTTCAAACAATTCGAAGATTGTCGGAAGTCGAAAGAGCCGGTCGGGCGCACACTGGATTTTCTCGCGCAGGAAATGAACCGCGAAATCAATACCATTGGATCCAAGGCGAACGACGCCATCATCTCGCGCGAAGTCGTGACGCTGAAGACGGAACTGGAACGATTTCGCGAGCAAGTGCAAAACGTGGAATGAAAAACAGAAGCCAGAAGGCAGAAACTGATACGGTGAAAAAGTCAGCGCCGCTGCTGATTTTGATCTCCGCACCGTCGGGCGGTGGCAAGACAACGTTGTGTGAAATGCTGCTGGCGGCAAGGAGGGACATGACGCGCGCCATCACCTGCACGACGCGCGCGCCGCGCCCTGGCGAGAAGGACGGCGTTGATTATCATTTTTTCACGGCGGAAGAATTTTTGAAGCGGCTGCACGCGGGAAATTTTCTGGAACACGCGACGGTCTATGGCAACAGCTATGGCATCTTAAAATCCGAACTGCTCGGCAAATTGCGCGAAGGAAAAGATGTTTTGCTGAACGTGGACGTGCAGGGCGCGGCAACCATCCGCGAGCAGTCCGAAAGCGAACCGGAACTAAAACGCGCGCTGGTCACAATTTTTCTGACGCCGACGCCTTTGACTGTGTTGGAAGAGCGGCTGAAAAAGCGTGGCGCAGACGCGGAAGCGGTCATCCAAAAACGGCTTGCGGTCGCACGGCAGGAAATCACACAATGGAAAAACTTCGATTACCTTCTGGTCAGCGGCAGCAAGCAGGAGGATTTGCGAAGGACGCTGGCCATCGTGGAGGCGGAAAAAATGCGCTCGGAACGCTCGCAGCCGCCTGAATTTTGAGCTAGAATTCAAAACATGAGCGTTTCAAAAAAAATCGTTCTCGGTGTGACCGGCTCCATCGCCGCGCACAAGGCGGCTGACCTGGCCTCGCTTCTGACAAAGTCAAATTGCGACGTGCGCGTGGTGATGACGGCGGACGCGCAGCATTTCATCACGCCGCTGCCGTTCAAGACGCTCACTCGCCATCCGGTGGTGACGAATCTTTACGACGAAGACGAGGGCTGGCAGCCGACGCACATCGAACTCGCCGACGCGGCGGATTTGCTGGTCATCGCGCCAGCAACGGCAAATGTAATCGCGAAGCTGGCGCACGGCCTCGCGGATGACGCGCTGACGTGCATCGCGCTGGCATTGAATCCGCAGGCGAAAATTTTGATCGCGCCGGCGATGAACGGGAAAATGTGGCTGCACACGGCGACGCAGGCGAACGTGGCGACGTTAAAAAAACGCGGCGCTGAATTTATCGGGCCGGACGAGGGAATGTTGTCGTGCGGCTATGAAGGCATCGGACGTTTGTGGCCGGTTGAGGCCATTGTCAAACGCGCGTTGAAATTGTTGCTTTAAAGATTCCTTCATTGCAGCGAACTTATGAAACAAAGCCATGAACTGTGGCTGAAGCGGCTTTTCAAATCGCTGGAAATTCCGGCGCCCGACCCGTCGCGCCTGCTCCGGCGCATCGAGTTTATGGAGCGGAACGTCATGCTGCCGGTCAAGGCGGTCTTCATCGGGATGATTTTGTATTCGTTCGATTATTCCAGCCGCTGGCTGGGGCCGATTTTGAGCACGCCGGACGTGACGGTTGAGACGCTTCAATTTATTTTTTCGTTTTACATCCTGGCCAATTTCATCTTCGCGATTTTGTTGTTGGGCGCGGAATGCCTGCCGCTGGCGGTGGTGCAATGGACGGTGGTCACGAGCAGCCTGGTGGACGGGCTGTGGATTGCGGCGATGGCATATATGACCGGCGGACCGGACAGTATTTTGTTCTGGCTGTTTGTCGCGTTGATCGTCCGCAACGCCATCAGCGTGCCGCCGGGATTTTCCCAGTTGTTCCTGAACGTCGCCATCAGCCTTTGCTACGCGCTGGTGGCGGTGCTTTACGTTTCGGTGTTGAGCAATACCGATGAATTTAACCTGCGCATGATGGATTCGACGCCGCAAGAGGATTTGGGCGAACCGTTTGTGCTGCGACTGACGGTGCTGTTTTTGACGACGGCCTGCTGTTACGGCGCTCAGGTGCTGCTCGAACGCCAGCAGCTCGCGGTCGAGGAGGCCGGCGAATTCGCCGCGCGCGAGGCGCAGTTGCATTCCGCCGGGCGGCTCGCTGCGGAGTTCGCGCACCAGATCAAAAACCCGCTGGCCGTCATCAACAGCACCGCGTTCTCTCTGCAACGCGCCCTGCGCGAAAACAAGGCCGCCGCGCCCGAACAGATCGAGATCATCCAGGAAGAAGTCGCGCGGGCGGACAAGGTCGTCACTCAAATCATGGGCTACGCGCAATTGAGCGAGGGCCGCGTGGAAAAATTGAACCTGTCCGAGGAGCTTGACCGCGCCGTCGCGCAGATTTTTCCCGCCGCCGTGCCGACCGGAACAAAAATTCACCGAGAATACGGACGCGATTTTCCGCCGCTGTTCATGCAGCGCGGCCATTTGTCCGAAATACTGCTCAACCTGCTTCAAAACGCGCGGGAGACGCTCCGTGAGACGGGAAATGTTTTCATAAGCGCCGTTTCCCGCCGCGACCAGACTATTGATATTTCCGTGCGTGACGACGGTATCGGAATTGCGCCGGAAAAAAAGGAGCGCATATTCGAGGCATATTATACCACCAAGGAAAAGGGCAGCGGCCTTGGCCTGACCATCGTCAAGCACAACGCCGAACTTTACGGCGGGACTGTGCGCGTGGAATCGGAGCTTGGAAAAGGCGCGAAATTCATCGTAATCTTCCCGGCGAAGGCTCTGATGACATTTTCCAAATGAAAGCACCGCTGCCACCCGTTCTCGTCGTTGACGACGAGAAAAATATGCGCCTGTCACTTCAGACGGTGCTGAAGGACGATGGCTACACAGTCCGCACCGTAGAATCTGCCGAAGAAGGTATCAATCTTCTTGAGCGCGAAAGATTTTTCATGGTCATCACCGACGCCCGGCTCGGAGGCATGACCGGCTATGAATTTCTTAAAATAATTCATGCTTCCAAGCCGGATCTACCCGCGCTCATGCTCACCGCTTATGCAACGCCCAAGCTTGCGGTGGAAGCCATCAAGGCCGGCGCGATTGATTATCTCGCTAAACCGTTTGAGCCCGAAGAATTGCTCCATGCCGTGGCGCGTTGTGCCGAACGCCACCGGCTTTTGGACGAAAACGCCGCGCTCCGCTCCCGCACGGAGCACATTTCCGGCCTTGACGACATTGTCGGCGAATCGGAAAAAATGCGGGAACTGCGGAAACTTATCCAAACCATCGCGCCGACGGACGCGCGTGTTTTAATCCTTGGCGAAAGCGGCACCGGCAAGGAACTCGTCGCCGGCGCACTGCATAGCTTGAGCAAAAGACGCGAAGCAGATTATGTCCGTATCAACTGCGCGGCGATTCCCGAACAACTGCTGGAAAGTGAATTGTTCGGCCACGAAAAAGGCGCGTTCACCGGCGCG
>PKZR01000393.1:13204-13716 GCA_003133815.1 Limisphaerales bacterium
AGCTTCACGCGCGTTGGCGGCACGCAGGAATTGCGCGTCAACATCCGGCTGTTGGCCGCCACAAATCGTGACATTGCGCGGGCCATCGCCGAAGACCATTTTCGCGAGGATTTGTTCCACCGTCTCAACGTCGTTCAATTTCATCTGCCGCCATTGCGCGAGCGGGGCGAGGATGTGCTGGTGCTGGCGGAACATTTTTTGAAATTGTTCCGCGCCATAATGAATAAAAATGTCGCCGCTCTTTCAATCGGCGCCCGGCAAAAACTCCTTTCTCACCGCTGGCCCGGAAACGTCCGCGAACTTCGCAACGCCATCGAACGCGCGCTGATACTCGAAACCGCTCATGAAATCCAGCCGGTCAGCCTCCCGGATTTTTACGTCGAAGCGCGGCTGCAAAAAAGCGCGCCCGTTCAAGCTGCAGCCGACGAGTCGCTCGATGATGCGCTCTCCAGGCTCGAACGCGAGATTATCATCAATGCACTGGCGCAGAACGATTCGAGCCTGACACGCAC
>PKZR01000342.1 GCA_003133815.1 Limisphaerales bacterium
TATTCAGCGTCTCCTTAAGTTGGCTTTGAGATCAGTGCCGGCGTCCAAACGCCACCAAACACACAGCTCCGATCAATGCAGCCAAAGCCAGAGGCGAAGGTTCGGGTGTCGGAGTAATTGTCGCGTTGACGACAATATTATCAATTCTGTCAGAGCCCGTCGTGCCAACGTTGCCGCCATTGATGGCACCGACAGTAGTTGGACTGTCGTCCACGATGCGAAAATAAATGGTGCTGGCCTTATCAAGAGCCGTAATCAATGAAAAATCGTCGCTGAACTGGGTTGCATGATTTGGACTGGAACCGGACCAGGAAACTCCAGCGGGGAGTCCGTAATCAGATCCAAATTTTGTGAAAGATAGGCCGTTGCAACTGTAGGCGATGTAAAATGATTTCGGGCCGGAGGAACTTCCATTTTGATCATAGGACACTTTTATGCCGCTGTAGGAGTTGTCAATTAAATCCAAGCTTACTGAAAATTGATAATAATCACCCTGCGCCCAAGCAGTGGAACTTAACGAGTCGAGCGAACCGTTTCCTAACGGACTTGAGTAGGTTGCAGAGCCGGCGTGCAGGCCTGATACCGCTGCGGCCCCCGCTTCCAATCCCAGCTCGGCATAAAAATTAGTGGTCGCAGTGTTTGGCCCGGGCGAATAAGAAGCCAAGCTGCAGCTTTCAAAAGTCCAGTCAGCGAGTGTGCTCGCATTCGAGGTTTCAACAGCTCCAATCGCGAAGAGTGCGCCCAAAAACAAAACAATTGATCTTTTCATACATTCGTTCCTTCCGTGAATCCTGCCCCTTCAATTGATAAACAGGGCAAGTCAGAATGATACGCCGAATTGCTGAAGTATCAAGAAAAAAGATAAGCGGAACGCCTAAATGATAATGTGCATATAAGTTTGTTTAATAATAAGAATAATTACATCTGTTGGACGATTTCCATGCCCAGTGTTTCCAGGCCCTGCTTCAAGACGCGCGCCGCCAGACCGCACAACGCCAGCCGGGAATCGCGCATCGCGGCATCCTCGGCCTTCAGCACGGGACAATTTTCAAAGAAGCGCGAGAAGTGAACTGCCAGTTCAAACAGATAATTGCACAGATAATTTGGGCGATATTCTTCAGCGACGGCCTCCAGCGTGATGCCGAAATTTAACAGATGTTTGGCGAGCGCAATTTCTTCCGGTTCGGCCAGGGCAATTGCGGACCGTGGATTTCGGATTTCGGATTCAGCTTCTGATTTGCGAAAAATGCTTTTGATTCGCGCATAAGCATACAGCAGATACGGCGCGGTGTTGCCGGTAAGCGCGAGCATTTTGTCCCAGCTAAAAATATAATCACTCTGACGGTTCGGCAGCAGGTCGGCGTATTTAACCGCGCCGAGGCCGACGACTCGCGCAATTTCCTTTCTTTGCGCTTCCGACAATTCGGAGTTTTTTCCGGAAACAATCTTGAATGCGCGCGCCTCGGCCTCGTCAAGCAAGTCGCCGAGTTTCACCGTGTCACCGGAGCGCGTCTTGAACGGCTTGCCGTCGTCACCGAGAATTTTCCCGAATCCGACGTGAATCAGCTTTGTCCTTTTGGTCGCATCCGGCTTCCAGCGCGCTAAAACTAGAAACAATTTTTTGAAATGCCCGGACTGCCGGTCATCCACGACGTAGACAATTTCATCCGGTGACCAAGTTTTGAGCCGGTAAGCTATCGTCGCTAGGTCGGTGGTGGTGTAGTTGAAACCTCCGTCGCTCTTGCGCACGAGCGCAGGGTCGGCAATCCATTCGCCGTCGCGGTTGACGAGAAACGGGTCTTCTTTCGGCGGCAGCGAGCCATCGCTGAACACGCCGACCGCGCCTTCGCTTTCGCGCGCGATTTTTTTTGCGAGCAAATCATTCACAACTTCGCCGAGCCACGGATTGTAAAAACTTTCACCGAGCGCGTGATCAAAATTCACGCCGAGCCGCGAGTAAATCGTGTCGAACTGGATTTGTGAAAGCCGGATCATTTCCTTCCAGATGGAGATGTTCTCCGCGTCGCCAGCTTGAAGTTTTACCAATTCGGCCTTCGCTTCTTCGAGGCGCTCCGGGTTTGCATCGCACTCGGCATTGATGACCTTGTAAAGCCGTTCTAGTTCGGCAATGGCGTCGCATTCAAGCGCGGCACGATCCAAAGCTTGTTTCCAGCCGAGCAGCAATTTTCCGAACTGCGTGCCCCAGTCGCCGATGTGATTGTCGCTGATCACATGATGCCCGAGCAGGCGCAGTGTGCGCTGCAGTGCATCGCCGATACCGGTGGAGCGGATGTGGCCAACGTGCATCGGCTTGGCGACATTCGGCGAACTGAAATCAATGACAATGGTTTTCGGCTTGGCTGCTTTGTCGAAAAATAAATGTTCGCCACGCGCCGCCGTTTCCAGCGTCTGTACGAGAGCGGAATTTTTCAACCGGAAATTCAAGAAGCCCGCGCCGGCGATTTCCACTTTTTCGCAAACTTCGGAAACGTCAAGCTTAGCGAGCGTGTCGGTGGCGAGCTGGCGCGGATTTGTTTTGCGCACCTTGGCGAGCGACATCAAGGCGTTGGACTGGTAGTCGCCAAATTTCGGATCGCACGGGCGGACAAGCACAGCGGAGACATCTGCGTCCGGCAAAATCTCAAGGACGGCTGCTTGGAGCTTCAGCTCAATTTGTTTGTGTGGCAACACGGAGAAAATTTAATCGCGAAAGACACGAAAGACACGAAAGAAACGGAAATGCTTGCCGGAAATTTTTCGCGTGGTTCGCGTATTTCGCGGTTTGAAATTGAATTTACTTTTTCCCGTACTCGCGGATGACGGCGAGCATGGCATCGGCGTCGGGCGATTTTTCGAGAGATTCCCTAAAATCAGCTTTATGCAGCAGTTTGGCGATGTTGGCGAGCGTGTGGAGATGTTTCTGGAATTGCCCCTGCGGCACGAGAAAGAGCATGACGAGCTTCACCGGCTGGTTGTCGAGAGCGTCGAAGTTGACGCCTTTGGGCGATCGGCCGAGAGCGCCGACGACTTCAAAAATCAAATCGGTCGAGGCGTGTGGGATGCCGATGCCGAAGCCGATGCCCGTGGACATAGAGGTTTCCCGCTTCTTGACGGCGGCGGTAACAGCGTCGCGGTCGCCGGGCTGGATCTTGCCGGTGGCGACAAGATTGCCGATGAGTTCGTCAATCGCTTCCCAGCGGTTCGTCGCGCGCAAATCGGGAACAATCTGCGCCTT